>NZ_SLKM01000089.1:0-3337 GCF_007134575.1 Natronospira sp. | reverse complement strand
TGGCGGCAAAATTGGCTCAACCTGGTCTCTTCGGTCCCTATTACGTCTGAACTGACACGAACACTTCGCATCTTACGTCTCCTGCGGGCGCTTCGTGTGATTAGGGCTGCCACAAACTTTTATTTTGCGCAACAGCGAGCTCGTCGCAATCGCCACACCCATCACTAAGAGATAGCAATCGCACCGCCTGCACGGTAGACGTGAGTAAGTACGGTTGAGGTTTGGAGCAAAATATATGATGATGTAGGTATATGGGAAAATCACCACAAAACAAAACCGGTGCCGCGCCACACGTCGGCCCGAGTGAAGCGAAGAAGTGGGGAGTCGCACTAAGTATCGCGGCTGTCCTGTTTGGTACACACATGGTATACATCCTTGAGTTTACCGCCACGACACAATTGCTCATGGCGGTGTCATTTGCGATGGCTGCGACGGCCTCTTTTCTGTATGCGATGGCGTTTTCTTCCGGTAGTTTGAGTTATTATATCGGGTGGCCGAATATGCGCGACGGATACCAGAAGCAGATCGGTGTGATGGGGTTTTGGTTCTCCTTCGCCTACAGTATCACCCTGGTGGTCCTCTATCCGGAGCTATACTGGTACGGGCTGGCTGACAATTTCTGGACATGGGACGTGACACTCGGTTTGACCGCTATGACCATTTTCGGTGCCATGACAGTGATCAACTCTAAGCCAATCGCACCATATTTCTCTTGGGATACTATCAAGTTTGTGCTCGGGTTGGGATTTGTCGGCTACGCGCTTTTGGTCATTCGAGCCATATTCATAGAGTTTGATCTTTGGATGTACTGGCTGACCACTTTTGATGGCGATATACCGGGGCGTCTGGTACTTTCGGTGGTTGCAGTAGGGGTGCTTATGATGCGCATCTCTGTGCCGATACACATCAAGTTGTTTGGTACACCTCGTCCGAAGAAGTAGTGCGCGACACTTCACAAAAACCCGCCATTCCTGCCTGAAATGGCGGGTTTTTGCGCCTGTACCCGGTGGTCGGGTTTTGCCAGGGATGCTATCATATGCGTATGCGAGCAGGGTATCTTTTACACGGCATTATATTCATGCTCTTCATCGGATTGGTCGTCGGGGCCCTACTCCTGCGAGGAGGTGCGTCGGCGCCCGATGCGAGTGAGAAGTCAGTCGACGTGCAGCCGGATGTGACTGAGGAGCCGGGCGACCCGTCATCTGATGTCGAGCCGAGGCCGAGTGATCCGTACGCCGGTGATTCTGCCCGTGACGCGGTTGATCGGTTGCTCAGTACCATCCTTCCGCTGGAGGTGGAAGAGTCAGGTCGGACCATCGAGTTTGATACCGACACAGTGCCACAAAGTCCCCGTACGGCGTACGCCGCACTTCCGTATGAAGTACAGATCGGTGAGACAAGCAGTTTGGTAGAGACGACCATGACACTTCGTCAGGGCGAGACCCCGGAGCGATTTGTCGGTCGCTTTTTATCACAGCATATACCCGGCGAGCGGGATTTGGCTCGTTATGACGATGATATGTATACAGTATCCGTCTCATTCTATGAGCTCGATGAATCCTTGGTGGCCGAATATCCGTCCGGCGATGAAGTGACGCCGGCGCAGGCCGGTGTCTCTGCCTACGTACGACGCATGAATCTGCCTGATGATGCGGTGGGTGGACGAGAGGATCGCTTTGACTTCATACGTGCCAATGGTGGCTGGATACTGGTCTGGCTCGGCGAGCGCACGTACTGTCGTCGCCCAGATGAAGAATTCTGGCAGCCGGCCGACCAGCTGTGTCCCTAAACGCTTCAACTCTACGCTAGCTGCCGGGGTGTACACAGTAGCGCGCGGCGGCATTCCCTTCACCTTCTATTGCGTAGGGGGTGAAGCTGTCGAACACGGTACGCTCGGTCACGAATAGTAGAGTGTATCCTACATCAGACTGGCAGTACTCGTACTCATCGGGTAAATACATAAAGCAGTACGGCCACGGGTTGCCGGGGGGTCGCGAACCATGCGTGTAGTGGCGGTGTTGATATGCGAAACGGCCGCCGCGAGAAACGCGGCGGCCGATATGGCTCTTTACGAGAGCTGCAAGATGCCCCTATCCAGATCAGCCCTGATGGCTTGGAGGCACTCTTCGATACCTCCCTCGACCAGACGACCACTGATGCAGCGCATTCCGCACTCCATCATAAGGTTGATGGAGGTGCCAAAATCGTCAGTGACCAGATGGCCGGTGTTGTCGATATGCATGCCGGTCGCATCATCGCGACTAGTCGGCAGATGTCGTATGGTTCGCTCTGTCAACGGAATACGCTCCGTGATATATCCATACGATGGTTTCCCGAGTGCATTTCCAAATCCGAGCTCGTAGGCGGTACCATCGTCGATGACACAATGACTTCGGAATGGATTGCAATTGGCTACTACAATGTCACATTCCCTTATTTGTGCAATGTCGGCGCGATAAATGCGATCTGCGGTATCCATTCCGCCGCCGGCGACGTCAAGATTGTTGTCGAGCGGATGGAGCGGGATGAAACCGTATTGTGTACAGAGCTGTCGCTGCTCTGTCGCACGTTCGGCGGCATTGTGCAGGAATATATCGGGTCCGGCGAGGTACAATTTTATGGGCATGGGAACCCCCTTTCTTCTACAGTACAAGTGACGACTGGTCGCATACTACGACATATCGTAGATTTTATCCAGACTTTTGGAAGAAATGCGTTGACAGGAAGCGGCACGCTCGCTACAGTGTATGCGTATGCGGACAATACAAACGACCAGCGCAGTACCGTGTCGCCCGAGCGTGCTCGTGGTGCTACTGCTGAGCCCTACCCGGTAGGTCTGGTCTTTGGTATCGTACGCACCCTTATACACAACCGGCCCTACCACAAAGGTAGGGCCGGTTGTGTATTTGGGGCAGAGTTCTTTTCTCGTACCTTGGAGGATCCCATGAAAGATGTTGCACATATACGAGCTGTCGTCACTGCGCCGTGCGACCTGGCTCATCCGCATCAGCAGTGGCTGCGAGCCGGTCGTGATGATCGCGCTGCTAATCAAGCGGCCTTTCTGGCCGCAGATCCGTCGATACCCGATGAGGTTATCGACACGGTGATGCAGCTGCACGATTCGGCGCAGCACCACTTCATCACTCGGCTACTTTTTGACCAGGGTGGTGGGGTGCACGACACCCCTGAGCAGGCCCTGATATCTGCGCAGGCACATCATGCGGAGGTGAGTGCCGATGGGTGATGGCAAAAGAGGTGATATGGCGCAAAAGCGGCCCGCTCGCGGGCCGCTTTTTTAGATACCATACGGTGGAATAATTATTCATCCGCTGATGCA
>NZ_SLKM01000289.1:0-12768 GCF_007134575.1 Natronospira sp. | reverse complement strand
ATCGGCATGTTGATCATGGCCTGGAACGTATGGATGACCATGCGCCCGGAGAAGAAGGACCTGACCCAAGCCAGCCAGGAAGCCAAACCGGTACAGGAGGCCTGAACCATGAGTCACGCCGTTGTTGAAAAGAACGTGACCCTGATGGCGATTCTGATCGCCGCGGTCATCAGCGTCGCCGGTCTGGTTCAGATCGTGCCGCTGTTCTTCATCACCGAGACCACGGAGCCGGCGGAAGGCATAGAGCCCCTGCCGGCGCTGGAATTTGCCGGCCGGGACATCTACATCCGGGAGGGCTGCCATGTCTGCCACTCCCAGATGATTCGTCCCTTCCGTGCGGAAACCGAACGCTACGGGCATTATTCGGTGGCCGGTGAATTCGTCTATGAACGCCCCTTCCTCTGGGGCTCCAAGCGGACCGGTCCCGATCTGGCGCGGGTCGGTGGCCTGTACTCGGATTACTGGCATTACGTCCATCTCATGAACCCTCGTGATGTGGTGCCGGAATCCAACATGCCGTCCTACCCCTGGCTGGCGGAACGGGAGCTGAATCCCGATACCGTTGCCCGACGCATGGTGGCTCAGATGGAACGCCTGAATGTGCCGTATACCTATCTGCAGATCGAAGAGCAGACCGAGGCTCTGGAGGGTAAAACCGAGATGGACGCCATCATCGCCTATCTGCAGAGCCTGGGCACGGCCCTGGAAAGGAACCGGTGATGAGCATGGAAACATTCTTCAGCTTCCTGACCCTCCTGCTGCTGCTGATCTTCATCGGCATCGTGGCCTGGGCCTACAGCAAGCGACGCAAGAAGGATTTCGAGGAAGCAGCCAACCTGCCACTGGAAGATGACAAGCCGGCTGAACGCCGCATGGGAGGAGGACGGGACCATGAGTAGCGCCTGGAGCTGGTATATCAGCATTATCGTGGTGGCCAACATCCTGGCCTGTGTCTGGCTGATCCGTTGGACCCAGAAAAAACGTCCCGGGGAAGCCAGACCGGATGAGACCACCGGCCATTCCTGGGACGGTCTGACCGAACTGAACCAGCCCATGCCCCGCTGGTGGCTGTGGCTGTTCTACGGGACCATCGTCTGGGGCCTGATCTATCTGGTTCTGTATCCCGGCCTGGGCGCCTTTCCCGGCCTGCTGGGCTGGTCCCAGTACAGTCAGTATGACGAGGAAGTGGAACAGATGGAGGCGGAAGTCGCGCCGTTGTTTGCCCGCTATGCGGAAATGGATTTCCTGGAGCTGGCTCGTCACGAAGAAGCCATGCAGACAGGACGCAGACTGTTCGCCAACAACTGCGCGGTCTGCCATGGCACCGATGGCGGCGGCCGGCCCGGCTTCCCGGATCTCACCGATGATGACTGGAAGTGGGGTGGCGACCCCGAGCAGGTGCATCACAGCATTCTGGAAGGACGGCAAGGCATCATGCCGCCCCTGGGTGATGCCCTGGGCGAAGACGGTGTGGAGGCAGTCACCGCCTATGTGTTTCACCTGAACGACCGGGATGCACCCGAAGAATTGGTGGAAGCGGGTCGAGGCCTGTTCAGCCAGCAGTGCGCCGCCTGTCACGGCCAGGATGGCAAAGGCAACCAGGCCATGGGCGCGCCCAATCTGACCAATGACACCTGGGTCTATGGCGGCAGCCGGGAGGCCATCGAACGCAGCATCCGTGAAGGCCGTGAAGCGGAGATGCCCGGGCAGGAAAATATCCTTGGCGCCGACCGCGTTCATCTGCTCACCGCCTATGTACTCAGTCTCTCCATGGATACGCGCGACAATGGAGCAGAGGCGCCCGATGGCGACGAATGAACCCAAAAAGGATCCCCGGCTGTTGAGATTGCTGGGCAGCACCCTCTGGCCATCCTTCCTGGTGGCGGGCATGGCCAGTGGGGTGTTCTTTGCCAGCATTGATCCCGAGGCCTTGCGGCTTGAGACACTCCCCGGAGTGGAAATCAGCCGCATGGCCGGCTACACCATTGGCTTTTTCATGTTCTGGCTGGTGGGCCTGGCCTCCAGCCTGCTCACCGTGCTGCTGCTTGGCTCTGTAGGGAGCCGGGGGCGTTAATCGGCATGGCTCAAAAGGATAAGCAGAATCAGGACAAGGGCCACTCATCCCATGAGATGTATGCTGCCCGCGAAAAAATTCACCCCCGTGAGGTGAAGGGAATCTTTCAGAATCTGCGGATTCTGAGTGTGATCGCTTTGCTGGGCATCTACTATGGCCTGCCCTGGCTTCAGTGGGGTGAACGCCAGGCGGTGCTGTTTGATCTTCCGGCCCGCCAGTTCCATGTCTTCGGTCTCACCTTCTGGCCTCAGGATTTCGTCTTCCTGGCGCTGCTGCTCATCATTGCCGCCCTGAGTCTGTTCTTCTTCACGGCACTGGCCGGACGCCTCTGGTGTGGATATGCCTGCCCCCAGACGGTGTGGACAGAACTCTTCATGTGGATCGAGCGGTGGACGGAAGGGCCGCGCCAGAAACGGATCAAGCTGGACCGCTCCCCCTGGAGCCGGGAAAAGATCCTTCGTCGGGGCAGCAAGCATCTGCTGTGGATATTGCTCGGTCTTTGGACCGGGCTGACTTTCGTCGGCTACTTCACTCCAATAAGCGAGCTGACCACTCGGGCGGCGGCCTTCGACCTGGGCCCCTGGGAGACTTTCTGGTCCCTGTTCTACGGTTTCGCCACCTGGGGCAATGCCGGCTTTCTGCGGGAACAGGTCTGCATTTACATGTGCCCCTATGCCCGCTTTCAGAGCGCCATGTTCGACCGCAACACGCTGATCATTTCCTATGATGAGGAAAGAGGTGAGCCGCGGGGCGGTCGCCCGCGTGGGATCGACCCGAAAGAAAAGGGGATGGGCGACTGCATTGATTGCAACCTTTGCGTTCAGGCCTGCCCCACCGGCATTGATATTCGCCAGGGCCTGCAATACGAGTGCATTGCCTGTGCCGCCTGCATTGATGCCTGCAATCAGGTCATGGACAAGATGGAATACCCGAGGGGCCTGATTCGATATACCACCGAGAATGCCCTGGAAGGCAATCCCTCGCGGGTACTGCGTCCCCGGGTTCTCATTTACGGCCTGCTCCTGTTGATCTTGATTGCAGGGGCCATCACCGGAATCAGCCTGCGCAGCGAGGTCAACATGGAAGTGCTGGCCGATCGCAATGTGATGTACCGTGAGGTGGATTTCCACACCGTGGAGAATGTCTACAGCCTGCGCATCCTCAACAAGTCAATGGAGGCGCGAAGCTTCCGTCTTGAGGTCAGCGGCCTCGACGACGTTGAAGTGTTGACACGACCGGAGGTCATCCAGCTGGGGCCCGGCGGCACCGACAACATCAATGCACGGGTCCGGGTTCCCCGGGACCAGGTCAGTGGTCCTGGCAATCCGATTGAATTTACCTTGGTGGCCGAGGACGATCCATCGGTCCAAAGTCGCAGCCGGGCCCGCTTCCATGGCCCCTCGCCCGAGTGAACGGAGGGTATGAGCATGAATGAAAAGATCTCGGCCGTACAGGCGGGTGACAAGGGACCGGCCTGGCGTCAATTCTGGTTCTGGTTTGTGCTGGCACCACCCATGGCATCCATTGTCATTGGCCTGAGTCTGGTTTACACGGCCGTCACCAAGGGCGACGACAAGGTCGTGGATAACTATTATCAGGCCGGCCGTGCCATTCACAAGGACTTCGCCCTGGAACGCCGGGCAAAGGAACTGGGTCTGGATGCCAGTTTCGTGGTGGACCGGGAAGACGGCAGCATCAGCGTTCATCTCCAGGGCGAAACGGAAGACATGGACAGCCTCCGCCTCTACCTGTCTCACGCCACCCATGCCCGTCGCGACCGGGAGTTGGTCCTGGAATCGGATGGCAGCGGACTGTTTCGGGGTCAGATCGGCAAGCCGGTGATCGGCCGACATTACGTCCGCCTGGAACCCAGTGATGGCGAATGGCGCCTGGCCGCCGCCCTGGACGTCAATCAGGATCAGCTGGACATCAATCCAGCCGCCAAGGCCGATGAAAACGGCGCCAGAGACGAGCACGACTGGGACTACTGATCGGTGAACACCGCAGTATCAAAAGCGCCCGTCTCTGATCGCGGCCATGATAAGGCAGCCGTGGACTGCTTTCACTGTGGCGAGGCCGTCCCGCCAGAGCTGGATCTCAAGGTGGAGGTTGACGGCAAGTCCCAGCCGGTTTGCTGTCACGGCTGCCAGGCCGTTGCCTCGCTGATTCTGGACTCGGGCCTGGATGCCTTCTATCGCTACCGCCCGGAACCCACCGGTCGCCCCGAAGAACAGCCCCTGGACAGCCAGGCCTTTGCCCGCTTCGACGAGGAAACCGTTCAGGCCGATTTCAGTCATCGCCATGAAGACGGCAGTCGGGAGGCGGCCCTGTTGGTGGACGGCCTCTACTGCGCCGCCTGTGGCTGGTTGATTGAACGCGGCCTGCAGGATGTGGAGGGGGTGGAGGAAATCCGCGTCAATCCGGCAACCGGCCGGGCCCTGCTGCGGTGGCAACCCGACAGAATACGCCTGAGCAGCCTCATGGCCCATATGAGCCGGCTGGGGTATCAACCCCACCCGGTATTGCCGGAGGCCGCTGATTCCCAGGCCATGAAAGAAAGACGATCAGCCCTGCGCCGGTTGATCGTGGCCGGCCTGGGCATGATGCAGGCCATGATGTTTGCCGTGGCCCTCTATGCCGGCCAGTTCCACGGCATGGAAGCCACCCATGAGCAGTTCCTGCGGGTGGTCAGCCTGCTGGTGGCGACCCCGGTGATTCTCTACGCCGGACTGCCCATCTTCATGGGCGCGATCCGGGATCTGCGCAATCTGGCCCCCGGCATGGATGTCCCCGTCTCCCTGGCCATCGGTACCGGCTACTTTGCCAGCGCCTGGGTGACCTTCTTCGGTGGCCCGGAAGTCTATTTCGACTCCGTGGCCATGTTTACCTTCTTCCTCCTGGTGGCGCGCTATGTGGAAATGGCCGCTCGCCACCGGGCCAATGCCACCACCGACGCCCTGGCCCGTCTGGTTCCCGATGTGGCCACCCGACTGAATGCCGACGGCGAAGAGGAACAGGTACCAGTACGGGACCTTGCAGTGGGTGACCGCCTCCTGGTCCGCCCCGGCAACGCCATTCCCGCCGACGGCACTGTTGAGGACGGTGAAACCCGAGTGGATGAATCCATGCTCACCGGCGAATCCCGCCCCCTCAGGCGGGGCGTGGGTGAACGGCTGGTGGGTGGCAGTCTCAATGTCTCCCAGCCCGTGATGATGCGCGTCAGCGAGACCGGCCAGGACACCACGGTCGCCCATATTGGCCGGCTGCTCCGCCGAGCCCAATCCGAACGCCCCGGCCTGACCCGCCTTGCCGACCGGGTCGCCCGGGTCTTCGTGACCCTGGTTCTGCTCGCCACGGCGGTGGTCTTTGCCATCTGGTGGCATGTGAATCCGGCGATGGCATTCCCCGTCACCCTGGCCATGCTCATTGCCACCTGCCCCTGCGCCCTGTCCCTGGCCACGCCCACCGCGCTGGCGGCCGGCACCAATCACATGGCCGGCAAGGGCCTGTTGGTAACCCAGGGAGATGCCCTGGAAACCCTCTCCCGGTGCAGCCACGTGATGCTGGACAAGACCGGCACCCTGACCCACGGTCAACTGCGCATCGTCGAGACCCGAGCGCTGGACGGCCGATCGAACAATGACTGCCTGGCCCTGGCCGCCGCACTGGAACAGCGGTCCGAGCATCCCCTGGCCCGTGCCTTCGACGGCCATGCCGGGAAATTCGAGGCCCAGGACGTGGAAAGCGTGCGCGGGCGGGGGGTGGAAGGGACCATCCAGGGACAGCGTTACCGCATTGGCCGTCCAGACTGGGTGGCCGCCCTCTCCGGCCGCCACGGCCTTAGTGCCGACGAGACGGAAGAGGCCTGGGTGGCCATGGGAAGTGAATCGGGGCCGGCGGCCCTGTTCCGCCTGGACGACCCATTGCGGCACGATGCCGCGGAGATCGTGGCCAGGCTTCAGACCATGGGCCTGAACGTGGAAATACTCAGTGGTGACGCCCCCGGACCGGTCGGGCGCGTGGCACGGGAAACCGGCGTGGAACACTGGCGGGCGCGGATGAGTCCCGAAGACAAGCTGGCCCATGTCCGTGAACTGCAGGCTCAGGGGGCAGTCGTCCTGATGGTGGGCGATGGCATCAATGATGCGCCGGTATTGGCTGGCGCCAACATCTCCGCCGCCCTCAACCGGGGGACCGCCCTGGCCCAGACCAGCGCCGGCATGATCGCCGTTGGCGATCGCCTGGGCAGCATCGCCGAGGGCGTGGCCGCCGCCCGCCGCACCCTGCGGGTGGTGCGTCAGAACCTGGGGATGTCCGCCACTTACAATGCCAGTATGCTGCCCCTGGCCGCACTGGGACTGGTGGCGCCCTATGTCGCCGCCGCGGGCATGACCTTGAGCTCGGTGGTGGTGGTGCTGAATGCGAGGCGGCTGGCAAAGAAGTAGCTGCGAGCTTCGAGCTGCGAGCTGAAAAGACAGAACCACGCCGTGCCGGTTTTTACGGTTCAGCTCGTAGCTCGTAGCTCGTAGCTCGAAGCTCAATAACTGGATGTTGAGGAAACCGTGAACATCATTTTTGTCTCCATCCCCATCGGCATCGTCCTCATCGGTCTGGCCATCGCTTTCTTTTTTTGGGCGGTGCGCAGCGGGCAGTATGACGACCTGGACAGCCCGGCCTATTCCATTCTGATGGACGAAGACCGGGAAGAGCGCCGGCGTCGGGAAGGCAAGCCGTCGGAGACGGAAGACCCGTCAGACCGGCCGGATCAGCAGCAACTGCCCTCGGAGGATGAGGATGGGCGCTGAAATCACCCTGCTGGCGGCATTCGTGGCCGGTCTGGCCGGCAGCGCCCACTGTCTCGGCATGTGTGGCGGTATTGCCGGTGCCCTGGGCATGGCGGGCGGGGCCGGCCAGGGCGGTCTGCGGCCCGGCATCAATGCCCTCGCCTACAATCTTGGCCGGATCGGCAGCTATGCCCTGATCGGTGCCCTGGCTGCGGGCCTTGTGGCTCTGGGCGGCGCCGCCCTCTCCCTGTCCCATTGGGGCGGCGCCCTGCGTCTGGCAACGGCGCTGATCCTGATTGCCATCGGTGTGCAACTGGCCTTCAACTGGGCCGGGCTGCGACGAATCGAAGCCCTGGGTGGCCGCGTCTGGCAACGGCTGGCGCCACTGGCAAGGCGCTTCATGCCACCCCGGACGCCCTTTCACGCCCTGGCCCTGGGTGCCCTCTGGGGCTGGCTACCCTGCGGCCTGGTCTACACCCTGGTCCTGGCCGCCGCCGTCTCGGGAAACCCGGCCACCGGTGCCGGCATCATGCTGGCCTTCGGCCTGGGCACCCTGCCGGCCATGACCGGCACCACCCTGCTCGGTCGACAATTCAGCCGCCTGCGCGGCCACCCGGCCTTCCGCCGGGGAGCAGGCGCGCTGATGATCATTTTCGGCCTCTGGACGGCGGTCATGCCCCTTGGTCACCTCAACCATGATCACGATCATCCGGACCACGGCCACGATCACATGGCGGTGCTGGTCGCCGATACTGGCCCCCGCGGCTGAAATAAACCCCTGTCTCCGTTAAAATTGGCGCCTTGCCTCTGGCTCCGGGCCTGCCCGGGGCATCCGCATCCTATCCAGCAAGGGGGTCGCATGGCCGAAGAGCGCGATGTAATGGAATATGACGTAGTCGTTGTCGGGGGTGGCCCCTCGGGCCTGGCCTTTGCCATCCGACTGCGTCAGCTCAATCCGGACAGCAGCATCTGCCTGCTGGAAAAAGGCGCTGAAATCGGCACCCACAGTCTCTCCGGCGCGGTCATGGAGCCCGGCCCCCTGGACACCCTGTGGCCGGAATGGCGGGACAATCCCCCCGAGGTCTGTGTGCCCGCCGGCAAGGACGAATTTCTTTTTCTGACCCGGGAAAAGCGCTATCGCCTGCCGACCCCGCCGCAGATGAAGAATCACGGCAATTTCATTATCTCCCTGGGCGCGCTCAACCGCCGTCTGGCGGAGAAGGCCGAGAGTCTTGAGATTGACGTCTTTCCCGGTTTCCCGGCCGCCGAGGCCCTGTTTGACGAGGACGGCCGTGTGAAGGGCGTGCGCTGCGGCGACATGGGCCTGGAGGCCGATGGCAGCCCTGGGCCCAATTATGCCCCCGGCGTTGATATCCATACCGGTCTGACCGTGCTGGCCGAAGGCTGCCGGGGGAATGTGTCCAAGACACTGATCCGGAAATTCGAGCTCGACAAGCAGGCCTCGCCCCAGACCTATGGCCTGGGCATGAAAGAGCTCTGGCAACTGCCGGAAGGCCGGGGCGAGCCCGGCAAGATCCAGCACAGCCAGGGCTGGCCGCTGGACCGCAAGACCTATGGCGGCTCCTTCGTCTATCACCTGGAAAACGATCAGGTCTACATCGGCTTCGTGGTCGGGCTCGATTATGAAGACCCCCACTTTTCCCCCTTCGAGGCCTTCCAGCAGTTCAAGCACCACCCGGAGATGAAAAAGCTACTCGAAGGCGGCGAGATCATCTCCGCCGGCGCCCGCAGTA
This sequence comes from Natronospira sp., assembly GCF_007134575.1. Lineage (NCBI taxonomy): Bacteria > Pseudomonadati > Pseudomonadota > Gammaproteobacteria > Natronospirales > Natronospiraceae > Natronospira > Natronospira sp. The sequence continues at coordinate 4,156 of NZ_SLKM01000289.1, read as the reverse complement.
TTGTCGAAGGTGGCTGGCAGTCCCTGCCCAGCATGGACATGCCCGGCGCCCTGCTCATCGGCGACGCCGCCGGCACCCTGAACGTCCCCAAGATCAAGGGGATTCACCAGGCCATCCGCTCCGGCATGGAAGCGGCAGAACACTGGCATGAGAAGGGTGAAACCGTCGGCTTTGACGCGCGCTTCCGGGCCTCGGCCGCCGGCCGGGAATTGAAAAAGGTCCGCAATATCCGCCCCGGCTTCAACAAGGGTCTGTGGCGCGGCCTGTTCACCGCGGCGGTGGAAACCGCCACCCTGGGCAAGCTGCCCCGCACCCTGCCCAATCATGCCGACCATGCCGCCCTCAAGCGGCTGGACGAACAGGAAAAGCTGGAACGGCCCTGGGTGCAACGTGAACTGCCGCCCCGGGACCGCCTGGCTTCGGTGTTTCATGCGGCCACTGCCCACGATGAAAGCCAGCCGGTACACCTCAAGGTCCGCGATCCGGACATCTGCGTGACTCGCTGTGCCGAGGAGTTTGGCAACCCCTGCACCAAGTTCTGCCCGGCCAATGTCTATGAAATGGTCGAGGAAGACGGCCAAAAGCGCCTGCAGATCAACGCCGCCAACTGCGTCCACTGCAAGGCCTGCGACATCAAGGACCCCTATCAGATCATCGACTGGGTCACCCCCGAGGGCGGCTCGGGGCCGAATTATCAGAATTTGTGAGCGGCGGGCAGCGAGCTACGAGCTAAGGAAACTTGCCCGGCTGCATTGGACTAAAGGTCGATTTGGTTGGGCAGGACACTAAGGGATACTGGCTGCGTGGGGAATGACTCCCGGGCGGCCAAGCCGATTATCGAGCCAGGCAGAGCGGCATTAAGCGCTCGTAGCTCGTAGCTCGTAGCTCGCAGCTCCAAGCTCGAAGAATTTCTCAAACCTGGGAGACGACAATGAAAATCCTGGTTCCGATCAAGCGAACCATCGACTACAACATCAAGGCCAAGGTCACTCGTGATGGCAGTGGTGTGGTCACTGACGGGGTGAAGATGAGCATCAACCCCTTCGATGAGATCGCGCTGGAAGAGGCCATCCGCATCAAGGAGCGGGGCGAGGCCGAGGAGATCATCGCTGTCAGCATTGGTGTCAGTGGTGCTCAGCAGCAACTGCGTACGGCCCTGGCCATGGGCGCCGACCGGGCCATCCTGGTGGAAACCGAGGAGGCCACCCAGCCCCTGCATGCTGCGCGCATCCTGCTCAAGATCCGTGAGGAAGAAGGCACCGATCTGGTACTCATGGGCAAGCAGGCCATTGATGACGACGCCAACCAGACCGGTCAGATGCTGGCCGCACTCTGGGGCCGTCCCCAGGCCACCTTTACTTCCAAACTGACGTTTGAGGATGGCTGGCTCAAGGCAACCCGGGAAGTGGATGCCGGCCTTGAGACCATTGCAGTGGAACTGCCGGCGGTGGTGACCACCGATCTGCGGCTGAATGAGCCCCGCTTTGTAAAAATGCCGGACATCATGAAGGCCAAGCGCAAGCCCCTGGATCAGCGCAAGCTGGAAGAACTGGGCGTTGAGGCTCCCGCCAAGCTGGAAGTGGGTACCCATGAGCCACCCCCGGAACGCAAGGGTGGACACAAGGTGGAGTCCGTGGACGAACTGGTCGCCGAACTGAAAGAGCGGGGGGTGCTGTCATGAGCCGCACATTGCTGATTGCTGAACACGACGGGAAACAACTCAATCCTTCCACCGCCAAGGCCCTTACCGGCGCCCTCGCGGTGGGTCATCCGGTGGACATCGCCGTCTTTGCCGCTGATGCCGGCCCGGTTGCCGAGCAGGCCGCCAGCCTGGAAGGGGCCGACAAGGTGCTCAAGGTGGAACGGGCCGAAAACGAGCACCCCCTGGCCGCCACCCTAGCGCCCCAGATCGAGGCACTGGCAGCGGATTACAGCCATGTCTTCATGCCTTCCACCACCTTCGGCAAGGATGTGATGCCCCGGGCCGCGGCCCTGCTTGGCTCGCCCCAGGTCAGTGACATCATGGAAGTGCTGGATGCTCACAGCTTCAAGCGTCCGATCTATGCCAACAATGTGATTGTCACGGTCAAGGCGCCGAGCGATACCGTCGTCACCGGCACCATCCGCACCGCCTCATTCAAGGATGCCCCGGCCGGCGGCCAGGCCGAGATCACGGACAAGAGCCTGGATGTGGAATTGCCCGGCCATAGTCGCTTCGTGGAACTGGAAGTGCACAAGAGCGACCGCCCGGACCTGCAGTCCGCCCAGCGTGTGGTCTCCGGCGGCCGTGGCGTGGGCAACAAGGAGAACTTCGAGATCATCTACCGCATCGCCGACAAGCTCGGCGCCGGGGTGGGGGCTTCTCGTGCGGCGGTGGATGCCGGCTTTGTGCCCAATGACATGCAGGTGGGCCAGACCGGCAAGATTGTCGCTCCCGAGCTCTACATGTGTTTCGGCATCTCCGGCGCCATCCAGCACGTCACTGGCATCAAGGACGCCGGCACCATTGTGGCGGTGAACAAGGATCCCGATGCCCCCATCTTCGAGATTGCCGACATTGGCCTGGTGGGGGATCTGTTCGAGATCATTCCGGAACTGGAAGAAAAACTGGGCTAAAACCCTGCATTTGCAACGGCGATAAAGGAAGGCGACATGTCGGAACCGACACCTGTCTGGCAACCGAGTGAAGATCGTGCGGCCGAAACCAACATGGCCCGCTTCATGGACCACGTCCGCAATGAGTACGCGGGCGAGGTGGCCAACTATGCCGGTCTGCACCGGTGGTCGGTGGAGAACCCGGAGAAGTTCTGGCCAGCGGTCTGGGCCTTCTGCGGCATCAAGGCCTCCCAGCCCTGGGATAAGGTCTTCGAGCCGGGCGGCCATATGCTGGAATCCCGCTGGTTTCCCGGGGCAAGGCTGAATTTCGCCGAGAACCTGCTCCGCTTCCGGGATGACCAGACCGCCATCATCTTTCGCGATGAGCAGGGTCATCAGCGGTCATTGAGCTATCGGGAACTTCACGAGGAAGTTGCCAAACTGGCCAAGGGTCTCAAGGCGGCCGGTGTGGGTGTCGGTGACCGGGTGGCGGGTTACATGCCGCATATGCCCGAGACGATCATCGGCATGCTCGCCGCCACCAGCATCGGTGCCATCTGGTCTTCCTGCTCCCAGGACTTTGGCGTCAGCGGCCTGCAGGACCGCTTTGGCCAGATCGAGCCCAAGGTGCTAATCACCGCCGACGGTTACTGGTACAACGGCAAGGAGATCCATGCCCTGCCGAAGGTGCAGGAAGCCCTGAACGCCATGCCCTCCGTTGAGCACGTCGTGGTGGTACCCAATCTCTCCGACGCCCCGGATTTGTCTGGCCTGAAACAGGCCAGGCTGTTAAAGGACTTTGCCGCTGACGAGGGTGGCGAGATCGAGTTCGAACAACTGCCCTTCAATCATCCCGTCTACATCCTCTTTTCCTCCGGCACCACGGGCAAGCCCAAGTGCATTGTCCACGGTGCGGGCGGCACCCTGATTCAACATCTGAAGGAATTGGTGCTGCATACGGACCTCAAGCGGGAAGATCGCTTTTTCTACTTCACCACCTGTGGCTGGATGATGTGGAACTGGCTGGTCAGTGGCCTGGCAGTGGGCAGCACCGTGATCCTTTATGATGGCTCCCCCTTCCATCCCGGCCCCGAGAGCCTGTTGCGGTTGACCGAGGAGGAAGGCATTACCGTCTTTGGCGCCTCCGCCAAGTATTTCTCCGCCCTTGAAAAGGCAGGCGCGGAGCCGGCCCGTGACCATGACATGTCCAGCCTGAAGGCCATTCTGTCCACCGGCTCGCCCCTGCTGCCGGAGAACTACGACTATATCTATCAGCGGATCAACAACGATGTCTGCCTGGCATCCATTTCCGGCGGCACCGATATCGTTTCCTGCTTCGTTCTCGGCAACCCCATGCTTCCCGTCTACCGGGGCGAGATCCAGTGCCGAGGTCTCGGCATGGCGGTCAATGTCTTCGATGACGACGGCAAGCCGGTCAGCAATCAGAAAGGGGAGCTTGTCTGCACCCACTCCTTCCCCTCCATGCCGGTCTACTTCTGGAACGATGAAGGCAACAAGCGCTACTTCAATGCCTATTTCGACCGCTTCGACAATGTCTGGT
>NZ_SLKM01000271.1:0-12800 GCF_007134575.1 Natronospira sp. | reverse complement strand
GCGCCCTTGGCGCTCTCTGCGCGAGGCCCCCCTCACTGCCTCAAATGCGAAGCCCCATTCACGTCGATAATCGTCCCGGTGGCAAACTCGGCCTCTTCCGAGGCCAGCCAGGTGACTGCCGCCGCCACGTCCTCGGGGGTGGCCACCCGCCCCAGGGGGCTCTGGGCGCGGATGCCATCACCCTCCGGGCCATCCAGCAGTTCACGAGTCATATCCGTTTCCACAAAGCCCGGTGCCACCGCCGCGACGCTGACGCCGCGCCCGCCCAGGGCCTGGGCCAGCGATTGGGTCAGGGCATTGAGTCCGGCCTTGCTGGCCCCATAGGCGGGGGCCTCGGGTTCGCCGCGAAAGGCGCCGCGAGAAGAGACGTTGATGATCCGGCCACGGCCGCGCTCGGCCATGCGCTGTCCAAACAGAAAACTCAGATGGGCGGGGCCGCTCAGGTTCAGCGCCAGAGTCTCTTCCCAGATCGCCCGCCAGTCCTCGAAGTCCATCTCCGCCACGGGCCGATGGCGGAAGATGCCGGCATTGTTGACCAGCACATCCACCGGGCCGAGATCATTCTCCGCCTCGGTGACCAATGATCGACAAGCCTCTACCTGATCCAGTGACGCCCTGAGCAGGCAATGACCCTCGCCGGGTAGGCTATCCAGGGCGGCCCGGGCGGTGGTCTCGTCATGGGCGAAGTGCAGACCCACCCGCGCTCCATCATTGGCAAAGCGACGGGCGCAGGCCAGGCCAATACCCCGGTTGCCACCGGTGATCAGAACCGCTTGCCCGGCGAAGCGCCCGGCCATCAGCTCTTGCCGTAAAGGTTGAGCAGCCAGGCCCGGATGTGGTCGATCTCTTGCGGGCAGACCGCGTGGGGCATGGGATAGGTGCGCCACTTGATGGGATAGCCCATGCGCTCCAGGTGGCGGAAGGAGGCCTCACCCAGGGTTGGCTGGACCACCGGGTCCTGGGCACCGTGGGCCATGAAGATGGGCAGATCCCGATTGGCCCCGCTGGCTTCCTCTTCCAGCTTCTCGGCCCGGGGCAGATAGGTGGACAGGGCGATCAGACCGCCGAGGCGCTCCGGATAACGCAGGGCCGCCAACAGCGCCACCGCCCCGCCCTGGGAGAAGCCGGCGATGACGATCTTCTCCGCCGGGATGCCCCGGTCGATCTCGTGGCGAATGAGGTGATTGACCGTCTCGGCCGATTGCTCGATGCCTTGCAAATCCTGGGGCGAGTTGCGTTCCAGGCTGACAATGTCATACCAGGCCCGCATGGCCATGCCCCCGTTCAGGGTCACCGGCCGCACCGGCGCATGGGGGAAGATGAAGCGCAGGGGCAGCACCCGCTCCAGATTCAACTGGGGCACCATGGGTTCAAAGTCATGGCCGTCGGCGCCCAGGCCGTGCAGCCAGATCACACTGCCCACCGGCTCCTCGCCGGTGCTCATCTCCAGGCAATCAATGCTCTGCTGGTTCATCGCGGTTTCCTGTGTCGAGTGCGCGGGCAGTTTAACAAATGCCCGAATGAGGCGGGGGTGGGGGAAGCCTCAAAAAACCTGGCCTCGCGCAGAGCGCGCCAAGGGCGCGAAGGAAAAACTTTTCTCGCGCGGAGGCGCAGAGGAAAACCTTTTTAGTTGTTGGCGGTGGGGGGTATCTGCCGTAGGAGCGGATTTATCCGCGATCGTGGCTTCGATCTGCCCCCTATCGCGGCTAAAGCCGCTCCTACGACGGGATGGCACATTCATCCCTATCCGACTGGTCACTATTCCTCTCGAAGTGTCAGGGCAAGAATACCCCCCCCCCACAACATAACCCATCTTTTCTTTGCGCCTCCGCGCTTCTGCGCGAGATCGCCTTTGACTTTTCTGCGCGCCCTTGGCGCGAGCAACTACTAAGGGTGCCCCGTTCAAGGGGTGGCACGGCTCGGGGGTGTCTTAGACGCTTATTTTGGATGAAAACCGAGGGAGGAGTCGGCCATGTGGTGGCGAGAGCGGGGATGGGTGAAGGGACTTTGGATTCTGTTGCTGTTGGCGTCGCTGGCCCTGGGGGGCGTCACTGCTTGTCTGGACAGTGGCAGCAATGGCGATGATGACAGCGGCAATGGCGCCGACAACGGTAACGGCGAAGATAATGGAGATGGCGATGATGGCAATGGGGATGACGGGGATGACGATGACCCCGAGGGCTTCGACGCCCTGATCCAGGCCTACCTGCAGGAGAAGTTCAGCCAGCATGCCGCCGACCCCTGTTTTGCCGTGGGCGTGGTGACGCCGGAAGCGATCGAGATCGGTACCGCCTGCACCAACGAGGCCACCGGGCAGGCCGTTGATGCGAATTCCCGCTTTCAGATTGGTTCCATCACCAAGCCCATGCTGGGCATTGTCACCCAGGCCGTGATGGCCCAGCAGGACCAGCCCGTGGACACTCTGGTGGAAGACTGGCTGCGTCCGGATGCCCAGATGCCCGACAATCAGGGCGTGGCAATCAATCTGGCCCATGTCCTGACGCACACCTCGGGCCTGGCCCGCTTTCCCGTCCCACCCCTGCCGGTCAACGATTGGGACGACCCCTACAAGGACATCAGCCCGGAAGCGTTGATCGATACCCTGAGCGATGAGGACAACATCCTTGAGAATCCGGTGGGCGAATACGGTTACTCCAACTACGCCACCATGCTCCTGACCGTCGCCGCCACCGACCGGTCGGACACCGATTTCGGCGATCTCCTGGATCAGGTCATCTTCGGCCCCGCCGGCATGAGCAGCGCAAGCCTGAGCGGTGATCTCATCCAGGGCCATACCGATGACGGCAATCCCACCGTGCCCTGGCAATTCCACGAGAATGTCGCCGGCCTGGGGGGTGTCCGCGCCTCGGTGTCCGACATGCTCGCCTTTATCGACACCAACCTTGGCGCCGCCGATGATCCGGATCTGGCCACCCTGTGGGAAGCACAGCAGTCTCTGGTGGATTTCGGAAACTTCCGGGTCGGATCGCTCTGGAACCTTGCCGACAGCTGGTACGAGGATGGCGAGACGCTGGTTTTCCACGATGGCGTGGTGGGTGGCTTCACCAGTTTTCTGATCTTCGAACGCCAGGGCGACCGGGGCGTGGTGGTACTGGCCGATACCTTTGGCATCGATGCTGCCGAGGGCATTGGCGATGAAGTGAGCGAGTTGGCCGCCATCCTGCTGGACCCGGAGGAGGAGCTGGAAGAGCCGACGGCCGCGCCCCTGTCAGAGGCCGGCATGGCCCGTGTTGCTGCCCGCGAGGCCTTTCTCGACACCGCACGCCAATTGCGTGCCCGGCGGGTGCCGTCGCCTGAGGCTGCCAACACCGCCCCGCAACTCCAAGCCAGCTGGCCCCTGAACGGGACCCGGCTGGAGCATTTCCCCGACCGGATTCAGCTCTCGGCCAGCTCCTCCCTGGATGCCAGCCGTTTGCATGCCGGGCAGATCCAGCTCGAACGGATCCACCCCGATGGCCGCGTGGAAGCCATGAAGCTGGATCAGCAGGCCATCAGGCTGGAGCCCCTGGATCAGCATGCCCACAGCTTCCGCCTGATCTTGCCTCGCGACCTCCAGGGCGAGACCGGTCACTTCCGCCTCCGCCTGCGCCATGACGGCCTCGCCACCGACCTGGCCGGCAGACCGCTGGATGACTTCAGCCTGCGTTTTACAGTGGGTGAGGTGGCACGGGACTGAGGTGGCTTGGTTCAAGGGCATGCCTCGGGCGGAGGGCGCCGAGGCTGCGGAGAAATTTAAGGGCGGCCTCGCGCAAAGGCGCTAAGACGCAAAGGAAAGGCATTGGCTTTGTTGGGGGCGTTTCCCGTAGGAGCGGATTCATCCGCGATAGCAGCCACACCGCAGCCCCAATCGCGGCTAAAGCCGCTCCTGCGGCAGATTACCCCCACCCACAACAAAAAGGTTTTCCTTAGCGTCTTAGCGCCTTTGCGCGAGGCCCGCCTTTGAATTACCAGGCCCCCTCATCCGAAGGCCCATCCCTCAAACCCAGTCGCGGGCAACCAGGTAGCGTTCGTAAAGCTCGGCTTCGGGGCTGCCGGGTTCGGGGTGGTAGTCGTACTCCCAGCGGACCCTGGGGGGCAGGGACATGAGGATGGATTCGGTGCGCCCGCCGGATTGCAGGCCGAAAAGGGTGCCGCGGTCATAGACCAGGTTGAATTCCACGTAGCGCCCGCGCCGGTAGAGTTGAAACTCCCGTTCGCGTTCGCCGTAGTCGTGGTCGCGGCGGCGCTGGACGATGGGCTCGTAGGCAGGCAGGTAGTGGTCGCCCACCGAGCGCATGAAGGCGAAGCTGGTGGGGAAGTCCCAGTGATTGACGTCATCGAAGAACAGCCCGCCGATCCCGCGCGGTTCATTGCGGTGCTTGAGGAAGAAATACTCGTCACACCAGCGCTTGTAGTCGGCATAGACCTCGGGGCCGAAATGGACGCAGGCCTGGTGGGCGGTTTCATGCCAGTGGCGGCAGTCCTCGTCGAAGCCATAGTAGGGGGTGAGGTCGAAGCCCCCGCCAAACCACCACACCGGGGCCTCGCCGGCTTTTTCCGCCACGAAGAAGCGCACGTTCATGTGACTGGTGGGGACATAGGGATTATGGGGGTGCATGACCAGCGAGACCCCCATGGCCTCGAAGCTGCGCCCGGCGAGTTCCGGCCGACGGGCCGAGGCGGTGGCGGGCAGGGCATCGCCCATCACATGGCTGAAATTGACCCCGCCCCGCTCGAACAGGGCGCCATCGCTCAGCACCCGGCTGTCGCCGCCGCCCCCTTGTTCCCGTTCCCAGGTATCGCGACGGAAGCGGGTGCCGCCGTCCAGCATTTCAAGGCGCTCGGTGATCCGGTCATGGAGGTCGGTGAGGTAATCCTTCACCGCCTGCTTGTCCACGCCCTCGCTCATGGTTTCTCGGCTCCGGCTCTCAGTATCCGACCGCTGGCAAGATCACGGATTTCGCTGGGCCCGCTGTAGTCGCCCACCGGTGCATCCAGAATGGCATCCAGGCCGCTTGGGAAGGCCTGGCGCACGGCGGCGGCAGTTCGGCAGGCAACGTCTCCGCTCAGGTTGGCGCTGGTGGACACCAGGGGGCCACGAAAGCGGCGGCAGAGCTCCCGGGCCAGATCATGATCCGGCACCCGAACCGCCAGGCTGCTGCGGCCCCCGGTGAGCCACTCGGGGCAGTCCTCGGCGGCCGGCACGATCCAGGTCACCGCCCCCGGCCAGCTTTCCTCCAGGGCCTGACGCTGCTCACGGCTCAGGGGTCGGATCAGGGACTCCAGTTGGGGCAGGGAATAGCCGATCACGATCAGGCCCTTGCGGCGTTCCCGCTGTTTCAGCGACAGCACCCGCAGCACGGCGCCCTCATCCAGGGCGTCGCAGCCCACCCCGAAGACGCCTTCGGTGGGATAGGCGATGACCCCGCCCGCCCGCAGCTGCTCGACGGCCTCGTCAAGTCCTGGGTGGTCGGCCAGGGTCCGGTCGGCCGGTGGCATGACGTGCTTGGAAGACATGGCCGGGGGTCAGGAGGCGGCGGACTTCTTCTTGCCGGCCTTCTTTTTCTTCTTGGCGGCTTTTTTCTTTGCCGCCTTTTTCTTGCCGGTCTTCTTCTTCGCGGCCTTCTTGCTTGCCTTCTTGGCCGCGCTCTTCTTGCCGGCCTTCTTGCGGCGGCCGAAGCGGCCCTTGCGTTCCGGCGCGTTGGCAATCATCTCCCGGATTTCCGGCAGGGTCAGATCCTTGGGGTCCCGGTCCTTGGGCACGCTGACATTCTTGTTGCCGTCCGTCATATAGGGCCCGAAGCGACCATTGAGCACCCGAATCCCCTCGTCGGGGAAATCCTGAATGATGCGGTTGGCGTCGGCCTTCTTCTTTTCCTCGATGATCTCCAGCGCGCGGGGCAGCTCGATGGTGTAGACATCGTCGTCCTCGCCCAGGGAAGCGAACTTGCGGCCGAACTTCACATAGGGGCCATAGGGCCCGATATTGGCCTGGACCGGCTCCCCGTCCGGGGTCTCGCCCAGGTCCCGGGGCAGATTGAACAGGGCCAGGGCCTCGTCCAGCTCGATCTCGTCCATCTTCTGGCCCGGACGCAGGCCGGCAAACTTGGGCTTTTCCTCATCGTCCTTGGTGCCGATCTGCACGAAGGGTCCGAAGCGGCCGAAGCGGACCGTGACCGGCCGCCCGCTCTTGGGGTCGGTGCCAAGCTCACGGGCCTGAACCGCCTCTTCCCGGGTCACCGTCTTTTCCTTGTCTTCCACCCGCTCCCGGAACGGCGTCCAGAACTCTCGCATCAGCGGAACCCAGTCCTTCTCGCCCCGGGAGACGGCATCCAGCTCGTCTTCCAGGCGGGCAGTGAAGTCATAGTCCACATAGCGGGTGAAATGCTTGGTGAGGAAATCATTCACCACCCGACCCACATCGGTGGGCTGGAAGCGCTTGCGGTCCATCTCCACGTATTCCCGGTTCTGCAGAGTGGAGATGATGGAGGCATAAGTAGACGGGCGACCGATGCCGTACTCTTCCAGCGCCTTGACCAGGCTCGCTTCGGTGAAGCGCGGCGGCGGCTCGGTGAAATGCTGATCGGTAATGAGCTGCTTGAGGGCGACCATTTCCCCTTCTTCCAGGGGCGGCAGCAGCTTGTCGGCGTCGTCATCGCCCTTGGCGTCGTCGCGGCCTTCCTGATAGACGGCGATGAAGCCCGGCTCCACCAGTTGCGAGCCGGTGGCGCGAAACTGATTGCCCTCGCCACAGGCCAGGTCCACGCCCACGGTATTGAACAGGGCCGGGACCATCTGACAGGCCACGGTGCGCTTCCAGATCAGTTCATAAAGTCGGAACTGATCGTGGTCCAGACGGCCCTTGAGGGCATCGGGATGACGGGCGGCGGAGGTGGGGCGGATGGCCTCGTGGGCCTCCTGGGCATTCTTGGACTTGGTTCGATAGCTGCGCGGTGCATCCGGCACATTGTTGCTGCCATAGCGCTCGTCGATGACCGAGCGGATCTCGTTCACCGCTTCGGTGGCCAGGGCCACGGAGTCGGTCCGCATGTAGGTGATCAGACCCACCGCGCCTTCGCCCAGATCAATGCCCTCGTAAAGGCTCTGGGCCAGGCGCATGGTGCGCTGGGCGCCGAAGCCCAGCTTGCGCGAGGCTTCCTGCTGCAGGGTGGAGGTGGTGAAGGGCGGCGCCGGATTGCGGCGGCGCTGTTTCTTTTCCACCTTGGCCACCCGCAGTTCACCATTGGCGGACTGCTTGAGATGGGCTTCGGCCTCGTGGGCCTGATCGCCATTGGTGAAGCTGAACTGCTCCACCTTCTCACCCCGGTAGCGGGTGAGCTTGGCCTGAAATGCCTGGGCATCCTTGGCCGCCTCGGCCTCGATGCTCCAGTACTCCTGGGGCTCGAAGGCCTCGATTTCCCGCTCGCGCTCGACAATCATGCGCAGGGCCGGTGACTGCACCCGGCCGGCGGACAGGCCGCGCTGAATCTTCTTCCACAGCAGCGGCGAGAGATTGAAACCCACCAGATAATCCAGGGCGCGGCGGGCCTGCTGGGCGTTGACCAGCTCCCCGGACATGCTGCGGGGGTTCTCGATGGCGTTCTTGATCGCGCCCTTGGTGATTTCGTGAAAGACCACCCGATGGACCTGCTTGCCGTCCAGGGAGCCCCGCTCCTTGAGCAGCTCCAGCAGATGCCAGGCGATGGCTTCCCCTTCCCGGTCGGGGTCAGGGGCCAGATAGAGGGCGTCGGCCTTTTTCAGGGCCTTGTCGATGGCATCCACATGCTTCTTGTTGCGCTCGATGACCTCGTAGCGCATGGCGAAGTCCTGATCCGGGCTGACCGCGCCTTCCTTGGGGACCAGGTCACGGACATGGCCGTAGGACGCCAGCACCTTGAAGTCCTTGCCCAGGTACTTCTCAATGGTGCGGGCCTTGGCAGGCGATTCCACGATGACCAGGTTTTTGCTCATTACGCCTCTCTTAGTGCAAACGGCCCGGGGTCTCTTCGAAGACCAGGTCCTCCATCCGGGCGTATTCCTCTTCCTGGCCGGGCTGGTTGAACAGCAGCATCAACACAATCCACTTCACCTGGTCCAGGTCCACGGCCGCTGATTCCAGCGCCATGATGCGATCAATGACCCGTTCCCGCTGGATCGGGTCGAGAATGCCGATCTGTTCCACATAGATCAAAAAGCCCCGGCACTCCGGCGAGATCCGGCTGTTCTCTTCCGGGCTGAATACCCGCGTGGCGCGAGTGGCGCCGGGCGGGCTGTCCAGATTGTCGCCGTCGGCGGCCAGATCCTCCAGCCACTGAAAGGCCTTGTGAATCTCGCCCGCGGGGAAACCGGCCTCCTGCAATTCGGTAAACAGGGTTTCCTGGTCGGTCTCCTGTTCCTCCATGTCTTCATGCATGTAATTCTCGAAGAGATACATGAGGACATCGAGCACGTTTTCCTTGGTTCGCATGCTAGTCGTCAGCTCCTGCGCGTGTAGCGGCCACCCGGGGCGGATTCGACGCGACCCTCCAGCTCTAGCATCAGGAGCATGGAGGATACGCTGGCAGCGGTCAATCCAGAGCGTTCCACGATTACATCCACCGGCGTGGGGGAATAATCCACCGCCGCCAGCAATGTCTGGTAGGCGGGATCGCTCTCGGAGTGATCGGCTTGTGCTGGCGCGGATGTTGTCTGAGTTGAATTCGCGCCCTGCTGTTCCAGCAGGCCCAGACCCCGCAGCTCCTCGAAAATGTCGTCGGTGGATTCCACCAGCTTGGCCCCGGCACGGATCAGTCGGTGACAGCCGCGCGCCAGTGGGTTGTGAATCGATCCCGGCACCGCAAAGACCTCCCGGCCCTGCTCGGCGGCCAGGCGGGCGGTGATCAGCGAACCGCTGCGAAGCGCCGCTTCCACCACCAGAGTGCCCAGGGAAAGGCCCGCGATTATACGGTTTCTGCGGGGGAAATGGCTACGTTGGGGCTTGACGCCGGGAGGGAACTCGGTGACCACGCAGCCACTTTCGGCAATCCTGTCAGCGAGTTGGGCGTTGGATTTGGGGTAGACGATATCCGGCCCGCAGCCGGTCACCGCCACCGTGGGCCCGCCGGCCCGCAGGGCGCCGCTGTGGGCGGCGGTGTCCACGCCCATGGCCAGGCCGCTGACGATGACCAGCCCCATGCCGGTCAGGGTTTCGGCAAAGGCCTCGGCGGTCTCTCGTCCGCCACGGGTGGGATTGCGGCTGCCCACCATGGCCAGCGCCGGATCGCGCAGATGGCTGGGGTCGCCATGGCAATAGAGCAGGGGCGGCGGGTCGCTGAGCTCCCGGAGCAGCGGCGGCCAGTCCGGGTCGGTTTCGCGCAGCAGGTGATGGTGTTCGCCTTCCAGCCAGCGCAGGTCGGCTTCCACCGACGCCCAGTCGGGTTCGCTGAGCTGGGCCCGGGCCTTGTCGCCCAGGCCGAACTCGGCCAGCTCAGCGGCCGGGGTTTCGATCAACTCACGGACACTGCCGAAGTGGGCCAGCAGACGCTCGCGGACACTGGCGCTCAGCCCGCTGACCCGCGCCAGCGCCAGCCAGGCCGCCAGATCTTCTGCCGCTGTCTGCTTGGAAGATTCCCCCAATGTGTCCAAAGCCCCTGCCGCAAGCGTCAGCGAGGTTCCCGCATCTGCCGGGTGCGAATGCGATGGCGCGGGTTGAGGATGCGGTCGCCTTCGGAGATTTCCCGTTGGGCCTGCATGACCAGGGCATAACTCACCTCGTCATGCACCCGGTAGATCATCACCAGGCCAATACGCTCGTCCGGCAGGCGGACCCGCTCACCGAACAGGCCTTGCTCACGGTCACGCACCGTTTCACCCCGCTGGAAGACATCCAGCACATGCCCGGGTTCGAGGCCGTGATTCGTGCCACGGTTGAGCACCACCGTGTCGTGTTGGCTGATCATGTCGCCTTCTTCCAGGCCGCTGACGATCACGCCTTCGATTTCGGCTTCCGGCGCCCGGGGATAGAAGTCCCGGTGCAGGACCCGATCCTCGATGGGGAAGAGTCGGTCCCCCTCAAGGGCCTCGCGCACTGCCCGGGTCACGAACAGGGTGGCCGGGTCGCCGCCGCGAACAAACTCCGCTTCTCCGACGAAGATGGCCTCCTGGCCCAGGGCGCGGCCACTGTCCGGATCGCGATAGGTCTGACCCGGGCGCAGGATGGTGTAGCGAGTGGCATCGCTGTCATTGAAGTTGCGGACATAGATATTGTCCCCGGCGCTGGTCATCAGGCGGCCGTCCGCCGAGCGCAGCAGATAGGGAGCATTGTCCATCATGTCATCGGTGAGTACCTGCGGGCGGCGCAGCAGCGGCCGGATGGCGTCGGCCGGCACATAGGGCACGGCGCGGGGCAGGTCCTCGTAGCGGATGCGGGGGCTCAGGCGTTCGATGTCCAGGGTGGTGAGGTAGATCTCATCGTCCCGGCGCACCTCGATGTGCGGGCGGTCATCGACATAGAAAAGGGTGATCACATCACCGGGGTAGATCAGGTGAGGATTGTGGATCTGCGGGTTGATATGCCAGATCTCCGGCCACAGCCAGGGATCGCGCAGGAACATGTTGGAGATATCCCAGAGGGTGTCGCCCCGTTCCACCACGTATTCCCGCGGTGCCCGCTGGGCCGGCTCGAACTCCCTCGGCTCCTGGATTTCTTCTTCCTGCGCGGTCTCGGCAACCTGCTCCTCCGGTTCCTCGGCGGCCGGTTCGGGCTCCGGCGTGGTGCCGCAGGCGGCCAGGAACAGGGCGGGGACGAGGGCGGCCCAGATGGGCGGCCGGATTGCTGCCGACGAAGTGCGGCCGGGTTGAAATGCCTTGGACATCGGGTCTGGCTCCCCTTCTGATGGCTCGCGTCTGCCGGGCGGACGGTTGGGAACCCCCTGCAGAGGCGTCTGTCCTATTGACACGGCCTGCAATGCGGTTTTCGCACAGGCTTTCTAGTACAATAGCAACTTTAGCAGCAATCTCACTGGAATTGCACGATTTCTGCCCGATATGGGGCAGCGGGAGCAAGCATGGCCAAGATGACAATCCTGCGTTTTCCGGACCAGCGCCTGCGCAAGAAGGCCAAGCCGGTGGACAAGGTGGACGACGAAATCCGCCAACTCGCCGACGACATGCTGGAAACCATGTACGACGCCCCGGGCATCGGTCTGGCCGCTACCCAGGTCAATGTCCAGAAGCGGTTGTTGGTCATCGACGTCTCCGAGGACCGTTCGGAGCCGCGTGTCTTCATCAACCCGGAGATCATCGAGCAGCGCGGCGAGGAGATCATGGAGGAGGGCTGTCTGTCGGTCCCCGGCATCTTCGCCGAGGTCAAGCGCGCCGAGTGGATCAAGGTCCGTGCCCTGGGTCGTGATGGTGAGCCCTTCGAGCTGGAAACCGACGGCCTGCTGGCGGTCTGCATCCAGCATGAGATTGACCACCTCAACGGCAAGCTGTTCGTGGATTATCTCTCCGAGCTCAAGCGCCGCATGGTGCGCAAGCGCCTGGAGAAGGAGCGCCGCGCCATCGAGGCCGGTCGCCTCGAGCCGGAAAAGCCCAGCCAGCCGGTTATCTGAGGCGCGCGCCCCTCGCGGCGCGCGTCCCGCACTGCCAATCGGGATCGCCGGCCCTGCCGGCGGCCCGTTCAGCCCCCTTTTGATTGGAAGCCCGCATGACGAAGTCGGACAGCCCGTTGCGCATTGTCTATGCCGGAACCCCCGAGTTCGCCGTGCCCGCCCTGGAGGCGCTGGCCGATTCTCCGCACCAGCTCGTCGCCGTCTATACCCAGCCCGACCGACCCGCCGGCCGTGGCCGTCAGCCGCGCCCCTCGCCGGTCAAGCAGGCCGCCCTCGCCCGTGACATCCCCGTCCATCAACCCCAGCGCCTGGATGCCGAGGCCCGCGAGGTGCTGGCCGGTCTGGCGCCGGATCTGATGGTGGTTACCGCCTACGGCCTGATCCTGCCCCGGCCCGTGCTCGATCTGCCCCGCCTGGGCTGCATCAACATCCATGCCTCGCTGCTGCCGCGCTGGCGCGGGGCAGCGCCCATTCAGCGGGCGATCGAGGCCGGCGACCCGGAGAGCGGCATCAGCATCATGCAGATGGACGAGGGTCTGGATACCGGGCCGGTGCTGGCCCGCTATCCCCTCGCCCTGGCCGCCGATGAGACCGGCGGCAGCCTGCATGATCGGCTCGCCGCCCTGGGCCGGGCGCACATTGTTGACTGCGTGGACGCCCTCGCCGCCGGCAGGCTCACCGCCGAGCCACAGCCCGAGGCGGGGGTGAGCTATGCCCGCAAGCTGGACAAGGCCGAGGCCGATATCGACTGGCACCGTCCGGCCATCGAGATTGAACGCCAGGTGCGCGCCTTCGACCCCTGGCCGGTGGCCCAGACCCAGTGGCGCGGCAAGGCCCTGCGGGTCCATGCCGCCGAGGCTCTGACCGAGTCGGACAGTCAGGCCAGCGGCCGGCCCGGCGAGATTGTCGCCGCGGGCCGGGAGGGTGTGCTCGTCGCCACCGGGAGCGGCCTGTTGCAATTGAACCGGGTTCAACTGCCCGGCAAGAAAGCGGTCAGCGGCGCTGACTTTGCCAACCGGGGCGTGGCCGCGGGCGAGTGCCTGGGAGCCCCGGCGTGAGCGGCTCACCTTCCCCAAGGGTTCGGGCCGCCCGGCTGGTGGATACGGTCATGGCCGGTCGCGGCAGTCTGGCCGAGCACATGGTCCAGGCCCGGGAGGGGCTCGAGCCCCGCGATGCGGGCTTCATGCAGGCCCTGGTCTATGGCTGTCT
>NZ_SLKM01000141.1:0-12851 GCF_007134575.1 Natronospira sp. | reverse complement strand
GGCCAGCATGACCGAGACGATGATGGGCTGGCGCCGGCCGAGACGGTCGGAGAGGCGCCCGGCGACGGGGGCCAGCAGCACGGCGGCCAGCATATTGGCCACCATGAACAGGTGTTTCTCGAAATCCGACAGGGCCGGGTGGCGCCCGCCGGTCAGCTCCTCCAGGACCGGTACCACGCCGGTGACCGGCAGCATCAGCAGCAGAATGGCCAGGCCCACCGGCCAGAGTGCCGTGCCTCTCAAGGGGCGGCCTCCCGGCCGACCTGAAAGGCCTGCCAGTCCTGGGGGGTGTTGATATTGCGCAAATCGGCGCGCTCGGCCGAGAGATGACGAAAGCCCATGGCGGCGGCCAGGCGATGGACCGGTGCGCCCCGGCCATCGGCCAGCAGTTCACCCAGGCATTGTTGCAGCGCCGGGGTTACCCGCAGGGCCAGGGGCAGGGGGTGGTTCTGGAAATACACGCCCGGCTCGCCGTCGCCCAAATCCCGGACCAGGGCCAGTAGCTCATCGGCCCCCAGGCCCGGGGTATCCACGGCGGTCACCAGCAGCACGCGCCCGCCCAGGCCGGGGCGCTCGGCCAGCACCGAGGCCAGCCCTCCCAGTGGGCCCAGGCCAGGCTGTTGGTCGGGGACACAGTCGTAGGCCGGGCGATCGCCGCTGACCAGCACCGGATCGGCCCCGGCCGCGGTCAGCCGGCGTACCGCCAGTGCCAGCAGGCTTTCCTGCCCGTGGCGGAGCAGGGCCTTGTCCTCGCCCATGCGCGATGATGCCCCGCCCGCCAGGACCAGGCCGGCAAAATCAGCCATGACTGCAGAGGGCATGGCCCTTGACCCATTCACTGTCGCCATCGACGTAATGCTCCTGCTTCCAGATGGGCGCACGGTGTTTCATCTGCTCGACCAGGTAGCGGCAGGCGCGGAAGGACTCATCCCGATGGGGCGAGCTGACCGCGATCACGACACTGGCCTCGCCCACGGCGAGCCGCCCCTGGCGGTGTTCCAGCCAGAAGTGCAGGGATTCGCCCCATTCCTGGCGGGCTTCCTTGCAGATCTCGCGAAAGACGTTGTTGCACAGCACCGGATGCAGGTCATAACTCACGGCCCGCACCTGCCGACCCTGGTTGAGATCCCGCACCCGCCCAATAAACAGATCCGCCGCCCCATGCCCCGGCGCCGAACAATGCGCCAGGGCCGCCTCGGTGGACAGCACTTCGTCTTTCGTTGCTACATGGATTGTCATCTGTCAGTTCCCATTCAACTTCAATCAGGCCCGCAGGCACCGGCTTCGATCCGGTGGCTACGCAGGGGCTGGGGTGGTTTTTCCAGGAACGCCGTGAATACATCCCTGTAGGCTTTGGGGGCGACGTCGTGTCGCCCACAATCCTGGAAAAACCACCCCACCCCCTGCTTCGCCACCTACCCACAATCTCGCTCGCCGCTCGCCGCTCGCCGCTCGCCGCTCGCCGCTCGCCGCTCGCCGCTCGTAGCTCGCTGCTCACCCCCCACACACCGGCGGCAGAATCGAGATCCGCGCCCCCGCCGGCACAGTATCCCCCTCGCCCAGCACCGCCTCGTCAGTGGCGAAGGCCGAGGACTGGAGCAGGGCGCGGGCATTGTCGTCCTCGAGCTTGTCGGCAAAGGCCCGGCGCAGGGTGGCGACATCGGCCGATTCGGGCAGGCTGACGGCGATGGCGGCTTCCGGGCTGTATTGGCGGAAGGCACCGAACAGCTTGATTTCCACTTCCCGGGACATGGTCTTTCTCCTCGCGTTCAATCGCTTTCAATGGCCCGGCCGGTGTCGTCCCGGCGGGGCGTGAATCGTTGGTAAAGCGCCCGCAGGCTGAGTGCAATCACCCCGGCCACCAGCACCCAGAGCATGCTCTGGGCGAGCAGGGCGGTGGTGCCCATGACCACCAGAATCAGGGCGGTGTCGAGCTTGCGCCAGCTGGCATAGGTGAGCTGGATGTGAAACACCCCGATCACCCCGAGCAGCAGGGCCTGCAGGGCCGGCGGGTATTCCGGCAGGCCGCCACCGCCGATCAGCAAGAGGGCGGCGAGCAGCAGCAGGGCATTGCCCATGACCACATTGGACAACCAGCTGCGGGCGCCGCCCCGGTAATGGGCGGTGACCCCGCCCGAGCCGTGGCAGTAGGGCATGCCGCCGACGGCACCGACGATGAGGTTGCCGAGGCCGAGCGAGGTCAGCAGCCGTCGCGGATTGACCCGCCAGGCGGCTTCGCCGTAATAGGCCTGCGCGGCGCGCTGGGTGCCGAGCACGGAGTTGGTCAGGGTCAATGCAATCTGCGGCAGCACCATCAGGGCGACGATGGAGGCCCGCAGCCCGCCCTCGTGGCCGCTGCCAAGAGGCGCTTCCGCGTGCCAGATGCCCCACATCAGGCCCGCCACGGCGATCAGGCCGAGCAGGGGCAGGCCGCTGTAGCGGGTGATGCCGATGACCAGGGTGGCGGCAAAGGCCACCAGCAGCATTTCCTGGACGGTGCCGCCCATGAGCTTGACCGCGGTGACCAGCAGGAGAATGCCGAGGCCGAGCTGAAAGCCGTGGATCAGCACATCGGGAATGCGCCCGGCCAGGCGGTTGACGTTCAGGAAGCTGATGCTGAAGTAGATGGCCCCCAGCAGCAGGCCCGCGGCCTGCAGTTCCTGGGCGCTGGCCCCGGCGGCAATGGCCATTACCGACAGCGACTTCAGCGGCTGCACCGGAATGGGGAGACGAAACAGCCAGCCGGTGACCAGGTAGGCGGCGCCGGTGGTGGCGAGCATGATCACCACCGAGGCGCCGGTCTGCCAGGCCAGGGCCAGCAATAACGGAAACAGCACGGCGCCATCGGCGAAGGCGCCGCTGAAATCGCCCAGCCGGGCCCGCAGCCTGGCCGGCGCGATGCTCATGCGGCAAGCTCCGCAGGCAGGTCGGCGAGCCCGTCCGGATGCTCCCAGCGCCCGGACTTGCCGCCCTCCTTGAGCAACAGTTTCACGCCACCGATCGCCAGTGCCGCTTCAATCGGCTTGGACAGATCCCAGATGGTCAGCAGGGCGGCATTGACCGCGGCCAGGGCTTCCATTTCCACCCCGGTCCGGGCACTGGTGACCACGGTGGCGAAGACATCCACCGCCTGGTCGGCCTCGTTCAACCGACAGATCAGTCCCACGTGATCCAGCATCAAGGGATGGCACAGCGGCAGCAGGTCGGGCGTGCGCTTGGCCGCCAGAATCGCGGCCACCTCGGCCAGACGCAGGGGATCGCCCTTGGGCAGCTCGCCCTCACGCAGATGTGCCATCACCTCGGGGCCCACCACAATCCGCCCCGTGGCAACGGCCCGCCGCCGGGTGATGGCCTTGCCGCCGACGTCCACCATTCGATAATTCTGATCAGCCATTATCAATCCACCGTATCAATGTTCAATTTAGCCCCCGTGGGAGCGAATTTATTCGCGATTGGGCTTCGAGCGGCCACCGTGCCCGCCGACAGCCCAATCGCGGATGAATCCGCTCCTACGGCTGGATAATTCATCCGCCCGTACTCGCCAGATGCGGCGTATCCCCGAAATCCCCCTCATGCAGATGGTGGGAGACTTCCTTGCCCACCAGGGTCTGGCAGATGCTGCGTTTGAGGGCGGCTTTGTCGGCCTCGTCCTGGAGCAGGGGGCGCAGGTCATGGGTGCCGTTGCCGAACAGGCACAGGCGCAGGCCGCCCCGGGCGGTGACCCGCAGGCGGTTGCAGCCGTCGCAGAAGCCGGGGGCGTAGGGGGCGATCAGGCCGATGCGACCGGCATAATCCGGGTGGCTGTATTCCACCGCCGGGCCGTCGGTTTCGCCCCGTTGCATCGGGCTCCAGCCGGCGGCCTGCAGGCGATCGGCCACGGTCTGGCCGCTCACATGACGGCGGCGGAAGTAGTCGCCGTTGTCCGCGGTCTGCATCAGTTCGATGAAGCGAACCGCCACCGGCCGTTCACGCACGTACTCCATGAAATCCGGGATTTCCTGATCGTTGAGTCCGCCCAGCAGTACGGTGTTGATCTTGACGCTGGGTATGCCGGCGGCGATGGCGGCATCCACCCCGGCCAGGACCTTTTCGTGGCGCTTGTCGCCGGTAATGCGTTCAAAACCCTGGCGGTCGAGACTGTCGAGGCTGATGTTGACCGCCGACAGGCCGGCGTCGCGCAGCGCCTCGGCCTGGGCGGCCAGGTTGAAGGCATTGGTGGTCAGGGCGAGTTTTTCGATGCCGGGAGTGGCGGCGGCGTCCGCCAGAATGGCCAGGGCATCCTTGCGTACCAGCGGCTCGCCGCCGGTGATCCGCAGCTTGCGTATACCCAGCTCGGCAAAGGCCGATACCAGGCGCTGGATCTCGTCCCGGTTCAGGAAACCG
The DNA here is from genome assembly GCF_007134575.1 of Natronospira sp. Taxonomy (NCBI): domain Bacteria; kingdom Pseudomonadati; phylum Pseudomonadota; class Gammaproteobacteria; order Natronospirales; family Natronospiraceae; genus Natronospira; species Natronospira sp. The sequence continues at coordinate 8,468 of NZ_SLKM01000141.1, read as the reverse complement.
GTGGGCTTGCCCTGGTAGCCATCGGGCAGGCAGTACTCGCAACGAAAGTTGCAGACATCGGTGATGGACAGGCGCAGGTAGGCGAAACGGCGACCAAAACGGTCTTCCAGCTCCGAGTCGGGAACGCGGCCCGGATCCACGGTGGGGGCCCGTTGCGGCATGGCACGTGGCACGGGCCAGGGCAGGGGCTCGGCAGGCGTGGCGGTCCGGCCGGCCTGCGCGGACGCGGGTCGGGTGGGGTCTGACTGGCGCATTGTTCACTCCTTTCCAATGCCGGGAGGCAGCGGCGTTTCCCCTCGCTGCCCTGGCCGCTACCGACGGGACGATCCCGCCGGCCGGCGGCATCCGCGTCATGGCACTGGTGGGTCACCAGGCTTTAGGCCACGAATGCTCGGAGTCTCCCATCAACAGATGGGGCTGTATTACGGTTTTCATTGTGACGGTCAGGGCCACGATTGACCTTGACGTGCGTCAAGTACCGCGCCGCTTATGCCTCGGCCTGAATCACCGCGCCCAGACGTGGCAGTGCTTCACTGTGGCCGAAGTTGGTCTCGGGAGCCTGGTTCAGCCAGCCATCCAGCCACGTATTGTCCTCTGCAGTGAGCAGCCGTCGAGCATGGATGAACAGTTCCTTCTCCTCGCTCTGGATATGATGGAAGTACAGCCCCAGGTATTCCCCCATGGCCTCCAGGAAGCGGTCCCGTCGGACCAGTTCCCGGGCTTGCATCTCATCCAGCATCTCGCGCAGATCCCGGGTCGCCCAGCGCAATTCCAGATGTTCCTGCTCCAGCCGCCGAATGACAGGTGCCAACTGGGGATCCCTTGCCAGCAGGCAACGAAAGAGCTGATCTTCCAGGGGATGGTGGAAGGTGTCGGCATGCCCGGAGCAGTACTCCACGAATTCCCGCATCAGGGGCCGGTCGATCTCTTCGCCCTGCAGACAGTTGTCCATGGCGCTTTCCATATGGGCCAGGACACGCAGGAATTCCCGGTGATCCGCCTGCAATCGCTCAATCGTGCGACTCATACTTGCCTCCTTGTCCCTGTCCGGCCGATGGCGTCAGCGGCCTTCAATCCGAAGACTGCACTCGGCGAGCAGGGAGTTGGTGATCAGGCAATGCTTCTTGGCATTCTCCAGCACGGCATGATGTGCCTCGCCCATGCTTTCATCGCCCTGAACCCGGATTTCGAAGTGGGTGAAGCGCAGTCCGCTGTCGGTCTTGTTCAGGGTTCCTTCCACGGCAACGGCCAGCGACGTCCACTCCAGCTTTGCGTGACGGCTCAGGGCCCGGAAGGTGAGAATGAAGCAGTTGGCCACTGCCCCCACCAGCAGGGTTTCCGGCGACCAGTAATCGCCGCTGCCGCCGAACTCGGCCGGGGCATCGGTATCCAGGGTGGCGAGACCGGGACTGTCCAGTGGCATGGGTCCATCGGGACCACCGCTGGCGCTGGCTTTATAAACATGGGGCAGGGATTGCATTGTGGCGTTTTCTCCGCTGGTAAGCTTTCCATGGTCTGCGGGCACTGTAGTTCGCGCCGTCAACGTCGGCATTGACCTGGGTCAACCCCGGCTGCGAGTCGGCCACGCCGTTTTGTCATCCCTTCGCTCTGGTGTAATGTGTGAGTTGGGGAGTATTCACCACGGGATGCAAGCCATCCCGGTGGAGTGGGGCATGACAGACGTGACCGAGCATCCCGACGGGCCGGTGGGGGAGACCGGCCAGGGCGACCGCGCCAATGGGGCGGGCGGTGATGCCCTGCGGCTGGCGGAAATCTACTCGGAGCTGCGCCGCATTGCCCGCCGCGAACACCGCCGCAATCCCCAACTCACCCTCAACACCACCGCCGTTGTCCACGAAGCCTGGCTCAAGCTGAGCGACCGGGATGGCGAGTTCAAGAATCGTGAGCACTTCATTGGAACCGCCGCCATGGCCATGCGCCAGGTTCTGGTGGACTATGCCCGTTACCGCACGGCCGCCAAGCGGGACGTGGGCCAGGAGGTCCGCCTGTTTGAGAACGAAGAAATCGAAGGCGGGACCGCGGCCGAATTGCTTGCCATTGATCAGGCTCTGGAAGGCCTGGAAGCACTGGACCCGCGTCTGGCCCAGCTGGTGTCCCTGCGCTTCTTCGCAGGTCTGTCCCTGGATGAGGCGGCTAATCACCTGGGCATTTCCGCTCGCACCGCCGCCAGGGACTGGGGCAAGGCCCGGGCTTATCTGCAGACGGTGCTGACGCCATGAAGCTCGACAGCGCCACCTGGTCAAAGGTCGCCGAACTCTTTGACACGCTGGTGGAGCTAAGCCCGGAACAGCGTCAGCGTTTCCTGGAAGAAACGGCGCCACCCCCGCCGGTGCGGGAACAGCTCGAGCGCATGCTCCACGCCCATGATCACCCCGACCCTCTGTTGCTGGACGAGTCCATGGACGACATCGTGCTCGACATGCTCGGCGGGCGCGATCAGGGGCTCCAGGACATACCCGCCGATCTGGCCGGCCGGCGTTTCGGCAACTGGCGGGCGAGGCGGGAGATCGGCCGGGGCGGCATGAGCGTGGTGCTGGCCGGTGAACGGGCGGACGGTCAGTTTGAAAAGCAGGTGGCAATCAAGTTGCTCGCCCCCGGCATCGTGGGGCCGGCCCGCCAGGCCCGCTTGCAGTCAGAGCTGCGCCTGCTGGCACGGCTGGAGCATCCGGGGGTGGCACAGCTTCTGGATGGCGGGGTCAGCGAGGACGGCCTGCCCTATCTGGTCATGGAACAGGTCGCCGGACAGCCGGTGACCCGTTACGCCGAGACCCGCGGCCTGGATCTTCCTGCTCGCATCGAGCTGTTTCGTCAGGTTGCCGAGGCCCTGGCCTACAGTCACCGCCAGCTGGTGGTGCACTGTGACACCAAGCCCGCCAATGTCCTGGTGGACGACGAGGGGCGAGTTCGGGTGGTGGATTTCGGCATCGCCGCGCTGCTCTCCGGGGACGGACAGACAAGTACGGCGGAAGAAATGCCCTGGTGCTCGCCGGCCTATGCCGCCCCCGAGCAATTGGCCGGCCAACCGCCGGCGGTGACCCAGGATGTCTTCGGTCTCGGTGCCCTGCTGTATGAGCTGCTCAGTGGTCATGGCATTCGCGACATGCGGGAAGCCACCACCTTGCTGATGGGGCATGAGCGGTCACTGCCCGACACCGTGCCGTCGCCACCTTCCAGTCTGCCCAATCGGGTCGGTATTCCGCCCCGCGCCTTGCGCGGTGACCTGGACGCGATCTGTCTCAAGGCCCTCGCACCGAATCCTGAAGACCGCTACACCAGTGTGGATGCCTTGCTGGCCGATCTCGATCGCTGGGCCGGGCATCGGCCGCTGGCAGCGGTCAGTGGCGGCACGGCTTACCGCCTGGCTAAGTGGTTGCGTCGTAATCGACTGCCCGCTGTCGCCACCGCGTCAGTGAGTCTGGCCTTGCTGATTGGTAGCGGCGTTGCCCTTTGGCAGGCCCATGAGGCCCGCTCGGCCGCGGAAATGGAACGCCAGGCCTCGGCACGGGCCGAGGCCGCCCTGGCCGATGCCGAGCAGGCCCTGGCCCGCTCGCGAGCACTGCGGGAGTTTCTGCTGGGTCTGTTCAGGGATGCCCAGCCGGACCGGCCGCGTGAACAATTGCCGGATTCCGAGGCCCTGGTGGCCCTGGGCGCGGAACGGGCCCTGAACGAAGACAGTGCACCCCCCGGAGAGCGCTACGAGATGCTCATGGCCATTGCGCAGCTTTACATGGCCGAAAGTCGTCATGACGACGCCGAGCCGTTGCTGGAGACGGCACTGGAGATCAGTCATCAGGAGGAAAGCCTTGGCGCGGATGAGCTGGCCCGCACATTGGCCCAGCTCGCCATTCTGCATCAGGAGCGCGGCCACCTGGGCGAGGCCGAGCGCCTGCTCAATCTGGCCGAAGTGGCGGTGGCCACGGAAACGGTGGACTGGGAAACCGCGGCGGCTGTTCGCACAAGGCGTGCCTGGGTGCTGAGTGGTTTGGGCCGTTATGAGGACGCGCTGGCCATACTGGAGCCTCTCAATGCGGAGCTCGATCAGCGAGAGGGGGTGTCGCCCCGGGTCCGGGGGGATATCAAGCGTGATCTGGGGAGCGCCTATCGGCTGAAGGGAAACCTGGAGGCGGCGCTGGATATGCGCCGCCAGGAAGCCCAGATCTATCGAGAAGGTTTCGGTGAAGAAAGCCTTGATTACGCCCTTGCCCAGAGCAATATGGCCATCATCATGCACAGCATGGGTGACTTTGACGGCGCCGAAGCCCATCTGCGCCGAGCCCTGGAGCTGCAGGAGCGGATCTTCGAGGGCGCCCATATCTACCCGGCCATTGCCCGCGCCAATCTGGCGCTGATGATCTTCCATCAGGGGCGATTCGATGAAGCCCTTGAACTGACCACCGAGGCGGCGCTGGAGCGGGCCGAGGCCATTGGCCGCGATCCGGAGGAATTCGAGCGGCTTTATTACCAACGGGGCACCATGCTGGCGTCCATGCAGCGTTGGTCCGAGGCCAAGCCGCAATTGCGCCGGGCCCGCTCTCTCTATCTTGAACTGGACGGCGTGGATCCCGGGGTGGTGGCCATCATCAAGGCCTTGCTGGCCATGGCGAACTGTTATGACGGCCAAACCGAAGCCGGCAGCGATTGGCTGCGGGCGGCGGACCGGATGGTTGAGGGTGAGCTGCCGGGCAACCCTCATCAGCGCAATACCCTGCTGACCGGACGGGCCGTGTGTGCCTTCAAGAGGGAGGACATGGACACCGCGCTGGCCTATCTGGATCAGGCCCTGGATGGTGCGGGCCATGTGGGCCGCTTCGGCGAGGATGCCTTGCGCAAGGTGCTGCGTGCCAGGGTGTTGCACGCCCTGGGCCGCCCGGAGGAGGCCCTGTCCGACCTGGAGGAAGCCGAAGCGCTGTTTGAAGAGTACGGGTTTACCGAGCACCCCCATTTGTCACGGGTGCAGGCCGCCCGGGAGACACTGTTTCCCGACCACTAGCCAGGATTAGTTTTCTCGGTGGCAGTGTCCTGGGACGTTTCTCGTATCTCTTGTTGGGTTTCTTTGATGGTTTCCCGGCAGCCAGGCCGGTTGTCGGTGAGCAGGAGGCACTTATGGAGACGCGAATCGCGAAGGCAGCGGCGGGCTTTTCGGGCCGGCCGATGATGGTTGCGCTGTTACTGGTCTTTTCTCTGGCCGCTACCCAGGCCTGTGAGAATGGTTACCCCGGCGGGGACCATGCGGCTGGTCATGAGCATTCCCACGACAGTGACCGGAATGATCACGCCATGCTGCATGACCATGACGCCGTGGTGGATGACGGTCAGCCCATCGGCGTGGTGGATTTTCAGGCGGATTGTACCGACGCGGCACAGCAGTCCTTTGATCGTGCCCTGGCCTTGATGCATCACATGATGTACGTCCAGGCCCGCGAGAGTTTCGAGGGCATCGTCGACAAGGATCCCGATTGCGCCATGGCCCATTGGGGGGTTGCCACGACCCTGTTTCAGCCGCTTTGGGGGACTCGCCCCAGCCTGGAGGACCGGGAGCGGGGCTGGGCCGCTATCAGCGAGGCCCGGGATCGCGTGGCTGATGCCGATCGGGAGCGGGCCTTGATCGAGGCCACCGCGGCCTATTTCCGGGATCCCTCGGTGGAGGAATTCGGCCCCCGGCTGCAGCGCTGGGCCGACGGCATGGCCGAGGCCTACGCGAATCATGGCGACGATCTGGATGTGGCCGCCCTGTATGGCTTGTCCCGGCTGACCATCGCCGGGGGTGCCGATGACCCGGATGCCCTGTATGACGAGACCGAAGCCCTGCTCCGTCAGATCTGGCGCGAGGAGTCAAGGCACCCCGGTGCCATCCACTACATGATTCACGCCACCGATGTGGATGGCCGGGCCCGGAATGCTCTGGACATGGTTGAGGTGTACGCGCAGATCGCACCGGATGTTCCCCATGCACTGCATATGCCGTCTCACATACATGTCCGTCTTGGCGATTGGCCGGAGGTAATCAACTGGAACCGGCGTTCGGCCAAGGCGGCACTGGAGAATCCGGCCGGCGACTACATCTCCCATCACTACATTCATGCCCAGGATTATCTGCTCTACGCCCATCTCCAGCGTGGCGAGGACGAGAAGGCCAGAGAGGTACTTGAAGAGACCTTCGCCCGCGAACCCCATCAGCCGACCATCGTGGCGGCCTACCACGCGGCGGTGATGCCGGCTCGCATGGCGGTGGAGCGGCGTGATTGGGACAGTGCCCGGGAGATCGAGATCATGCCCTGGGAGGATCTGGCCTGGGATGAGCCGGTGGGGCGCTGGTCCCAGGCCAATGCCTGGCTGGCCCGGGGCATGGGCCATGCGCAAAACGGTGATCTGGACCAGACCCGTCAGGCTTATGACTCACTGCGCACGCTGCGCCGTCAGACCGAGGACGATGGTGAACGTGCCTTTGCCGATTACATCCGCATCGAGGAATATCAGCTCGCCGCCTGGCTGGCCTGGCTGGAAGACGATCAGGACAAGGCGATCGAGCATATGTACCGGGCAGTGGAATTGGAGGCCGACACCGAGAAACATCCAATCACTCCCGGCGCCCTGATTCCGCCCAGCGAGGGCCTGGGCGAGCTATATCTGGCCATGGACCGGCCCGAGGATGCCCTCGAGGCCTTCGAACGCTCCGACCGGGTCTGGCCCGCCCGCTACAACACCTTGCTGGGGGCCGCCCGCGCGGCCGAGGCGGCCGGCAAGGCCGATCGGGCCGAGCGGCACTATGAGGCGCTGCTGGCCATGATCGGAGACGCAGACCGCTCGGGCATCCGGGAAGCGAAGGCCTTTCTGCAGTAGCCTGCGCCGGGCGGGAACCCAGGATGGAATTCTGGCTCCAAGGGTAGGAATTCCCTTGGAGCCAGAATAATGAAAAATTCCGCGCTTCTGTTTGCCGCCCTTTGGCTGCTCACCGCCTGTTCCAGCAATCCCCCCATGGAAACCGTGGATGAAGTGGATATCGACCGCTTCATGGGGCGCTGGTATGTCATCGCCCACATCCCCACCTGGCCGGAGCGCGAGGCCTACAATGCCATTGAACACTACGAGCTTGATGACCGTGGGCGGGTGCAGACCACCTTCACCTTTCGCCGGGGCGGCTTTGACGGGCCTGAACGCGAATACAATCCGACCGGAATCATACGCAGCGACAACGGTGCGGAATGGGGCATGCAGTTCATCTGGCCGATCAAGGGAGAGTTCCTGGTCATCTACCTGGACGATGACTATGAAACCACCATCATCGGCCGCACGCGACGGGACTATGTCTGGATCATGTCCAGAAATCCCGCGATGGACGAGCAACACTACAAAGACCTGAAGGCCTTCATCGCCAGCCGGGGCTACGACCCCGACGATCTCCGTCGGGTGCCTCAGCGCTGGGAGTCATCGCTTTCGCCCGCCGCCAATGTATCCAGCCAGTCCCCCACATGGGACTGAAGGGCCCGGGGTTGTTCGGTGGGGATCCAGTGCAGGGCCTCCAGCTCATCAATCTGAACCTTCGGCAGGCGGGAGAGCAGCTCGCGGGTTCGTTGCGGGTCGCCGAACAGCCCACCCGTGGAGAGCAGGGCCAGAGCAGGGCAGTCAATCGTCTCCAGGCCCCGCAGGGGGCGCAGCACTTGATTGAGGGCCTGCAGGTAGGCCGCGCTCGGCATGTAGAACATGTCCTTGCCGGGCTTGGCGTAGCGGCCGGTAATGGCCGCGGGGTCGCCGGCTTCTTCCACCGCCCGCCGCGAGTGTTCGTCCAGCCGACGCAGATCCAGGCCGGGGAGTTCACGGCGATACAGGCCCAGGGCATTGAATAGCAGAATGGGCCAGGCGAGGGCGGGCAGCAAATAGCGAATGCGGCGCAGCTTGCCGAGAATCCCGCCCAGGGCCTGGGCAAACATGGGCTCCACCAGTACCAGTCCGCGGGTTCGATCTGGATGACGGCGGACAAAGTGCAGGGCAAGATTCGCCCCCAGGCAATGGCCACCCACCACCGCCTGCGTCACGCCCTCATGGTCCAGCAGGGCGGCCAGGTCGTCGGCCCAGATATCCAGGTTGATTCGGCCCCGCACCACCGAGCCCCCGTGGCCGCGCAGATCCGGGCAGAGAATGTTCCAGGGCCGCTGGGGCACCGTGGCCTCGGCGAATTCACTCCAGCGGGTGCCGTTGCTGGCCAGGCCATGGCAGAGCACCAGTGTCTCCCGCTCTCCCGGCAGGGCCCAGCGCCTGAAGGACAGGCGTTGGCGGCCGCGCTTGAATTCGTGTTGTTGAATCATGCCGACCCCGTTTCCATGGCTGTGAGCAACAGCATGCCAGATTTGACCTGGCAAGCCAGAAAATGGAGCATCCCTGCAACTGGGGATCCGTTCTTGCAATATTCAATCCGGGGGATGCATGCGTTTCAGTACGGTTGCCGTTGT
>NZ_SLKM01000157.1:0-12913 GCF_007134575.1 Natronospira sp. | reverse complement strand
TTGACTTTCGAATCCCTTGACCCAGGTCGATACCGGCTATATATTAGATTTAACTAATCTTTAATTCGGAGACGATCATGAAACCCGAAGTCACGAGCTTCTTCCACGAAGACACCAATACCTTTTCCTATGTTGTGCGGCCCCCGACAGGGTCAGGCGCCGTCATCATCGATCCGGTTCTGGATTTCGACTACAAGGCGGCCCGCACCTGGACCGAAACCGCCGACCGCATTCTCGATTTTGTTCGCGACAATCAGTTGTCGGTGGAATGGATCCTCGAGACCCACGCCCATGCCGACCACCTCTCTGCCGCCCCCTACCTGGCCAGGGAACTGGGCGCCAGGGTGGCCATCGGTGAAGGGATCCAGGCGGTCCAGGATCGTTTCTCCAAGGTGTTCAATCTGCCCAATGAATACCAGCCCCGCGGGGCAGAGTTTGATCACCTGCTCAAGGACGGTGAAGTGCTGGAAACAGGTGGCCTGAGCATAGAAGTCATGCATACGCCGGGGCATACCTCCGACAGCAACAGCTTCCTGATCGGGGATGCGGTCTTCGTGGGTGACACCCTGTTCATGCCGGACGCCGGCAGTGCCCGGGCGGATTTTCCCGGTGGTGATGCCGGGATGCTTTTTGACTCAATGCAGAAACTGCTCTCCCTGCCCCCCGAGACCCGCATGTTCATGTGCCACGACTACGGCCCTGGCGGTCGCGAGATCAAACATGAGACCACCGTGGCCGAGCAACGGGAGCGGAACATCCACGCCGGCCGGGGTGTGGCCCGCGAAGAGTACGTGAAGATGCGTCAGGAACGGGATGCCGGCCTGCCCATGCCACGCCTGATCATCCCCTCGGTGCAGGTCAACATGCGTGCCGGCAAGCTGCCGCCAGCGGAAGACAACGATGTCAGCTATCTCAAGGTCCCACTCAATCTGCTGGGCAAGGCGCCGGGCGGGAACAGCGGGCACGACTGACGGGCCGCGGCCAGCCAAGGCGCCTGCCGATGATTGTGGTCATCACCCGCCACGATCACTGGGCGGAGACTGAGACAGGGACTTCCCGCTGCCGGGCCCCGCCCCGGCAGCGCCAGGCCCAGCGCAGGGGGTGGATGTGGCCGCAGATTGCTTTGACCAGATAAGCCCCATGCCTTGACGGCAGCGTGAATTGACACTATATTTATTAGCATCTTCTAATTGAGCACATACTGGAGATACGAACATGGGACGCCTCATTGCTCGCTACAGCATGCAATACCGCTGGTGGGTCTTCGCCCTGACCGCGCTCATCGCCCTGGTCATGGGACTGATGATCCCGCGTATCACCATCGATACAGATCCGGAGAACATGCTGTCCGCCGAGCAGCCCGATCGGGTCGAGCACAACCGCATCAAGGAACTGTTCGATCTCTACGACATGATCGTGGTGGGCGTGGTGAATTCGGAGCACCCCGAGGGGGTGTTCAACCCGACATCTCTCTCTGCCCTCTTGCAGCTATCCGAGGGCATAGAAAATATTGACGGGGTAATCAGCCGCGACATGCTGTCCCTGGCCACCGTCGACAACGTGGAACAGGTAAGCCCCGGCACCATCAGTTTCGACTGGATGATGGACCGCCCGCCCGAAACCCAGGGCGAGGCCGACGCTATCCGCCAGGCAGTGGAACGCCTGCCGATGTTCTACGGCACGCTGGTCTCGGAGGACGGCAAGGCGGCGGGGATTTATGTCCCCATCGTGGACAAGAATGAAAGCCACCGCATCTCCACCGAGATTCAGGCCATCATTGACCGCCTGGACAGTGGTGATGAATTCCACATCACCGGCCAACCGGTGGCGCAGGATACCTTCGGCGTGGAGATGTTCCAGCAGATGGCCATTTCCGCGCCCCTGGCCGGGGTCCTGATCTTTCTGATCATGCTCTACTTCTTCCGCAGTGTGCCACTGGTGGTGGCGCCCATGCTGCTGGCCATGGCCACGGTGATCTCCATCATGGGGCTGCTGATCGGCATGGGTTACACCGTGCACATCATGAGCTCCATGATCCCCATCTTCCTCATGCCTATCGCAGTAGTGGCCTCCATCCATGTGCTGTCAGGCTTTACCGATCGCTGCCGCGCCGGTGATGACACCCGGGCGGTGATGGAAGAAGTCATCCAGAGCCTCTACAAGCCGGTGATCTTCACCGCCCTGACCACCACCGTGGGTTTCGCGTCCCTCACCCTGACACCGATCCCGCCGGTCCAGGTCTTCGGTGCCTTTGTCGCCGTGGGCGTGCTCTTCGCCATGGCCCTGACACTCACCTTCCTGCCGGCCTTCATCGCTGCCCTGCCCCAGTCCGCGGTGGACCGCATGGTGGCGCGGGTCAAGAAACATGAGAGCGAGGGCAAGGGCGCGGACTGCAAACTGTGTGAATTCATGTCCGCCACCGGCCGTTTCGCCACCCGCTACAGCAAGTCCCTGCTGGTGAGTTTCGTGACCTTGCTGGCGATCGCCGTGTTCGGCATTACCCAGATCCAGATCAACGACAACCCCACGCGCTGGTTCAAGCAGGACCATCGGATTCGCGTGGCGGATGCGGTCCTCAACGAGCATTTCGCCGGCACCTACGAGGCCTACATCGTGCTGGAACAGGGTGAAGCGGGTGACCTGGAGCGTTCCCTTCAGGATCGGGTTAACCCCCTCTTGACCGAGGCGCGCGAAGAAGGCTTTGAGCTCGATCAGCAGTGGCAGGACCTGTTGGAAGAGTCCGCCGCCGATGATCCGGGTGTGATGCTCGACAACCTCATGTTTGCCCTGGATGACCTGCTCTTCGAGGTATCCATGGAAGAAGCTGAATATTGGGAAGCCATTCTGGAGGCGGCCGAGGCCGTTCGCAGCGAAGCCCTCTATTTCCAGACCCCGGAGGCACTGCGCTACATGGCCGGCCTGCAGAGCTGGCTGGAGCAGGAAGGCCATGTGGGCAAATCCAATTCCCTCGCCGATCTGGTCAAGACCATCAACCGGGAGCTGGTCAGCGGTGAGCCCGAGGACTACCGCATCCCGGATTCACCGGCGGGCGTGGCCCAGTCGATCCTGAGTTTCCAGGGCTCCCATCGCCCCCATGATCTCTGGCACTTCGTCAGCCAGGACTACCGCTCGGCCAGTATCTGGCTGCAACTGCCCAGCGGGGACAATCAGGACATGCAGCGCGTGGTGGACGCCGTTGCGCACTACACCACCGACAACCCTCTCCCGGAGGGTGTGGACCTGAGCTGGGGCGGATCCACCTACGTCAATCTGGTCTGGCAGGGCGAGATGGTGGAGGGGATGCTGCTGGCCCTGCTCTCGGCCTTCGCCATCGTGCTGTTGATGATGATTGCCCTGTTCCGCTCCCTGCTGTTCGGCATCCTGGCCGTCTTGCCCCTCACCCTGACCATTGCGCTGATCTACGGGGTCATGGGCCTGATCGGCAAATCCTACGACATGCCGGTGGCGGTGCTGTCCTCGCTCAGTTTGGGCCTCTCCGTGGACTTTGCCATCCACTTCATTCAGCGCATGCGCGGCGCCTTCAATGAAACGGGAAGCTGGCAGCAGGCCATGGAGTATGTCTTCGGCGAACCCGCTCGAGCCATCACCCGCAATGCCGTGGTGATCTCCCTGGGCTTTCTGCCGCTGCTGACCGCCGCATTGGTCCCCTACATCACGGTGGGCATCTTCCTGGCCAGCATCATGGCGCTCTCCGCCATCGTCACCCTGTTGATGCTGCCCGCCATCCTGCGCACGGTGCCCGGTCTTTTCTTCGGACGCAACGCCGCGCAGGAAGTCAAGGCGACAAGCGAATGAATCACGCAATCGATACCTCAAGGAGGTACACAATGATGACAGTCAAACTCAACAAGCTGATGCTCTCCACGGCCGCCGGCCTGGGGCTGTTCATGACCAGCCTCGGCAACCCCTTGGCTGCCGACACCCCCACCGCCATGGAAATCGTGGAACGGGCCAACCAGGCCTCTTTCTACGCCGGCGACGACGGACGCGCCGAAGCGCGCATGCGCATTGTCGATAGCCGCGGGCGTGAGCAGGTCCGCCAGTTCACCATGCTGCGCAAGGATGGTGAAGACGGCAAACAGAGCTATCTGGTGGTATTCAGCCGACCCTCCGATGTCCGCGGCACGGTGTTTCTGGTGGAAAAGAATCCCGGCGCCGATGATGATCGCTGGCTTTATCTGCCCGGCCTGGACCTGGTTCGCCGCATTGCCCCCGGCGACAAGCGCACCAGCTTCGTCGGCTCCCATGTCTTCTACGAGGATGTCTCCGGTCGTCACCTGGAAGATGATGAACATGAGCTGATCGAAACCACAGACGACTACTACGTCATCCGAAGCACCCCCAGAGATCCAGGCACTGTCGAGTTTGCCCACTTCGACAACTGGATTGATCGCGAGACCTTCCTGCCCATGCGGGCCGAGTACGTGGACGACTCCGGCGAGACCTACCGACGCATGCAGATTGAGGAAGTGGAAGAGATCGACGGCTACCCCACGGGTACCCGCATGCGAATGGAAAACCTCAAGGACGATGAATACACCCTGGTGGAATTTCGCCACAGTGCCTATGACATCGGTATTCCTGATTCGGTCTTCACGGAACGGTCATTGAGGAATCCGCCCCGGCAGTGGCTGCAGCGTCAATGAACAAGGAGGACACGATGATTGTGCGGCCAAATACTCTGAAGGCAGGCTTGCTGGCCGGTATCGGGCTCATTGCCCTGCCGCCCCTGGCAACGGCCGATGACTGGGATAATGATCCATGGGGTGATGAAGAAGTGACCCCCCTGTCCTGGTACGGGTTCATTGAGGGTGCGGCGGGCTACCGTACTCGCAGCAATGACCTCATTGACGATGACATGCCGCTGGGTGAGGTTCGCTTCCAGCTGGAAGGGCAATACGCGGGTGATCGGATCGACGGGCGCTTCAAGCTGGACGGCCTGGCCGATAGCGTGGAAGACAAACTGACAGGTGATGTCCGCGAGGCGCGGCTCGGCTTTTCGGTAGGCGAACGCACCGATGTGCGGCTCGGTCGTCAGGTTCTTACCTGGGGGACGGGCGACCTGGTCTTTCTCAATGACTTGTTCCCCAAGGACTGGGTGTCCTTCCTGATCGGTCGAGATGACGAATACCTCAAGGGGACCAATGACGCCGTCCGTGTCAGCTGGTTCGGTGACCGGGCCAATATCGACGCGGTCTGGACACCGTTCTTCGAACCGGACAATTTCATTGAGGGCGTGCGCCTGTCGTATTTCGATCCCATGCAGGGTGAACTGACCGCCGCCCCGCCCCTGCCGCTGGTGGACCGCCCCGCCAGGACCTTTGATAACGGTGAACTGGCCACCCGCATCTACGGCATGGCCGGCTCACAGGAATGGGCTATCTATCTCTACCGCGGCTTCTTCGGCCAGCCGACGGCTTTCAACCCCGAAAGCGGCCATCTGGAATTTGCCCGACTCAACAGTCTCGGTGCCAGCCTGCGTGGCCCGCTGGGGACCGGTCTCTACAACCTGGAGTTCTCCTATTACGACTCGGCAGACAACCGCGATGGGGATGACCCCATGCTGCCCAACAGCGAGTTTCGATTCCTTGCTGGATACGAACAGGAAATCGCCAGAAACCTGACCCTGGGCACCCAGTACTACGTCGAATGGCTGCAGGACTTCGATGAGCTGGAGGCCAACTTCCAGGGGGATCCTGCCACCCTGCCCGAAGAATACCGCCAGCTCATTACCGTGCGCCTGACCCAAAGGTTGATGCGGGACAACCTCACCCTCGGGCTGATGAGCTTCTACTCTCCCGACGACGAGGACTGGTTCCTCCGGCCCACGGTTAACTATCGCTTAAGTGACGAGCTGTACATGACGGCAGGCGCCAATCTATTTGGCGGCGAGGATGATCACACTTTCTACGGCCAGTTCGAGAAAGACTCCAGTGTCTTTCTGCGACTGAAACGCACTTTCTGAGCAATCTTTTCATTGTCTCCATGACAGGAGGAAACACCATGACCGTAAACCAGGCACTTCGACTCATTGCGGGCAGCTTTGTATTGGCCAGCATTCTGCTCGCGCATTTCCACCACGAGTACTGGCTGTTCTTCACCGGTTTCGTGGCGCTTAATCTGATCCAGTCGGCCTTCACCTGCTGGTGCCCCATGATGACCATTCTAAGAAAGGCCGGACTTCGGGATGCCTAGGACGTGGCCTCGCGAAAGGCGCACTGAAGCCGATTTGTTCCCCGTAGTTGGCGCTGAGGGATCAAGCTCTCCCTTCGGGGAATTGCCAGCCATTGGAGGATAAGACCATGGCACACATTGTAATCATTGGCGCCGGCCTGGCCGGCATGCCCCTGGCCCTTGAGCTGCGAAAGACCCTCGGCCCGAAGCAAAAAATCACTGTGGTCAGCCCTGCCGACCACTTTCAATTCGTGCCGTCCAATCCCTGGATCGCGGTGGGCTGGCGAGAGCGTCCCAAGACCACGACGCCACTGGCACCTCCTCTCAGAAAGCGGAACGTCGATCTGGTGGTAGACAGCATGGTCGGCATCGACCCCGATGCGCAGCGCATTGAGCTCAAGGGTGGTGAAGGCCTGGACTACGACTACCTTGCCATTACCACCGGGCCCAAGCTGGCTTTTGATGAAATCCCGGGGCTGGGCCCCGACGGTTATAGCCAGTCCATCTGCACACTGGATCACTCCGAACACTGTCGTGGCGAATACGAACAGCTTCTGGCCTCACCCGGCCCGGTAGTGATCGGTGCGGCCCAGGGAGCCAGTTGCTTCGGCCCCGCCTACGAGTTCGCATTCATACTGGATCGTGACCTGCGCAAACGCGGCCTGAGAGACCAGGTACCAATCACATTTGTAAGCAGCGAGCCCTACATTGGCCATCTGGGCCTTGGTGGCGTGGGCGACTCCAAGGGCTTGCTGGAACATGAATTGCGGCAGCGTGATATTCGCTGGGTCTGTAATGCATCCACCGAGAAGCTGGAAGATGGCAAGGTCTTCGTCAAGGAACATGATGACCAGGGCGAAGTCCGCAGGGAACATCAGATCGATTCCGTCTTTTCCATGATACTGCCCGCATTCAAGGGTGTGGATCCGGTTGCCAGTGTAGAGGGCCTCTGCAATCCACGAGGCTTTGTGCAAATCGACGAATACCAGCGTAATCCCAAATGGCCAAATATCTATGCTTCCGGTGTCTGTGTGGCTATTCCGCCGGTGGAAAAAACGCCAGTGCCCACCGGAGCCCCCAAGACCGGATACATGATCGAGTCCATGAACACCGCCATTGCGGAGAACATCAAACTGGCCATTGCCGGCGAGCAGCCTGAGGCACGGGCCACCTGGAATGCGCTCTGTCTGGCTGACATGGGGAACACCGGTGCAGCCTTTCTGGCCATGCCCCAAATGCCGCCACGCAATGTGACCTGGACTCGAAAGGGGAAGTGGGTGCACTGGGCCAAATCGGCCTTCGAATGGTACTTCCTGAGAAAGATGCGCAAGGGCGTTGCTGAACCCGCTTACGAACGAGCCATGCTCCGGCTGCTGGGCATCCGCCGTCTGCGGGCACAACGACAGGCTGCTGCGAAAAGTCGATAAAGGCAACCATGACCACAAAAGACCAGGAAATGAGAAAACGCAAGGCCCTGTTGGCCGAGCTGGCGCCCGCACATGCCGAAAAAGCCGCTCACATGTTGCGGGCGCTGGCCAACTCTCATCGTCTGATGATTCTCTGCCAGCTTGTTCAAGGCGAAAAGACCGTTTCCGAACTCAGCTTGCAGATTCCCCTAAGCCAATCCGCGTTATCCCAGCACCTTGCCCGACTGCGCCAGGACCAGCTGGTCGCCACCCGCCGAGAATCACAGAATATCCACTACCGCATTGCCGACCCCGGTGTCATGGAGATCATCGGCCAACTGTATGAAATCTACTGCACACCCGGCACGGGGGAACCCAATCAGCACCTGAATCGGTCAGAATCGGTTGCCCCCCAGCCAACTGGAGACCAAGATGAAAAAAGCAGATAATAAGGCAGGTGTCGAAGCGGCCTAAACCCTTCTGGCCCAGGCAGGAAATCCGGATGGAGGTTGAGCGAGTCACCGGCCCGCCCCTCCCTCGCTTTCCATTCATCGTGGGGAAATTCGCATGCCCAGATTCCGCCTGCGACTTTTTCTGACCCTGCTGCTATTGCTACCCCCCATCGCAGTGGCCGCGCCGATGAATGAATTGCACATGCTGGTGTTCCACAGTGATACCTGCCCCCACTGTGAAGCTCAGAAGCCCTTCATCAAAGCCCTTGACGAGTCGCACGAGGCACTATCGACCCATTTCTTCGAGGTGCGACAGAGCGATTACAATCGCAAGCTGTTTCGTGCGGTGGCCTCGGCCCATGGTACGGGGGCTGATTCGGTACCCGCTGTCTTCGTGGGAGGACGAGCCTGGCTGGGGGACAGTCGCCTGATTCGGCACCAAATAACCAGCCATGTAGAGCACTGTCTTGCGAGGGGTGACTGCCCCGACTCGCGTGACACCCGCCAGCGATTCGATCAGAAAGCGACAGCACAGGAAACGGCCCCGATCAGCCTACCCCTGGTCGGAACCATCGACCTGATGGTCCAACCACTCACCATATCGACAGCGCTGATCGCCTTCATCGACGGATTCAATCCCTGTTCACTCTGGGTTCTGACAATCCTGCTGGCGCTGGTGATTCATTCCGGCTCACGCAAGCGAATCCTCGCGGTAGGCCTGACCTTCCTGGCGGTGACTGCAGCCATTTACGGCCTATTCATTATCGGTGTTTTCGGTGCGCTAAGTCTGCTACTGACAAGCGACTGGGTCTACTGGGTGGTTGCAACCCTGGCGCTTGTCTTTGCCGGGGTCAATATCAAGGATTATTTCTGGTTCCAGCGAGGGATTTCTTTCACCATTGACGAGAAGCACAAGCCAGGCATCTACCGCCGCTTTCGCGGCCTGATCCGCGACGGCCGGTCGACACCGGCACTCATTGCCGCCACCGCCGTGATGGCAAGCGGTATCGCTTTCATCGAGCTACCCTGTACCGCCGGCTTCCCTGTCATCTGGGGCGGCATCGTTGCCACTCACGACATCGATTGGCTCTTCTTCTCCTTCCTGCTTGGGCTATACCTGCTGATCTACCTGCTCATTGAACTGGCGATCTTCGTAACTGCCCTGACGACACTTCGTGTCGACCGTTTCGAAGAACGGCACGGGCGTATCCTCAAGCTGGTCGGCGGCATCATCATGCTGGCCCTCTCCGGCGTACTAATACTGGCCCCTGATCTGATGCACGATGTCCGAGGTGCAATCGGTGTATTCCTGGGCGCTTTCGCTGCCGCAGCAGTCATGCTCTTCATGCACCGCTACCTTTTACCGAAACTGGGTGTGCACATCGGAGATGAATGGTAAATGCAACATACGCCGATGGGAATCGTCCGTATTGACCGCCGTCAACACCACCCCAGGGATTACTTGGCAAGACATCAAGACCGACCGGACACCAAGCACCACTTCGACTGCACACCTGTCGCAGCATCCGCAAGCAAAGCCCGGCGCGCCTCACGGAACCATAGATAGCCTGCCAATCCCATTCTCGTTCCATTTAGAGAACGAACTGTTGATAAACGCCCACCTAGCCGAATTATCGTTCTACATATAGCCTCAATAACAGGCTGAAGATCGCTACAGTCAAAACCAGGGAACAGCAAGGCGGAGCAAGATCACCGCTCCCATGGAGCGTCTGAGCGCCTCTCGGCCCAACCTCAGCAATCGCTGGAAGTCGCGCTACCCGATTTCAGCGAGAGCAGCATAAACAGCCCGGACCATCCGGGCGCCAATATCTGGAGAGGAACATGAAAAACTTTAATCGACTCGACAAGGATCAGGCAGCCGTGCTGCTGGTGGACCATCAAACCGGACTGCTGTCTCTGGTAAGGGACATTGAGCCGGACACCTTCAAGAACAACGTGCTGGCCCTGGCCGATCTGGCCAAGTACTTCGGGCTGCCCACCATCCTCACCACCAGCTTCGAGGACGGCCCCAATGGCCCGCTGGTGCCGGAACTCAAGGAGACCTTCCCGGAGGCCCCCTATATTGCCCGCCCGGGGCAGATCAACGCCTGGGACAATGAGGACTTCGTCAAGGCCGTGAAGGCCACCGGCAAGAAGCAGCTGATCATCGCCGGCGTGGTCACCGAAGTCTGCGTGGCCTTCCCCGTCCTCTCGGCCCTGGCCGAGGAGTTCGAGGTCTTCGTGGTCACCGACGCCTCGGGGACATTCAATCAAATTAGCCGTGACGCGGCCTGGGATCGCATGTCACAGGCCGGTGCCCAGCTCATGAGCTGGTTCGGCGTGGCCTGTGAGTTACATCGTGACTGGCGCAACGACGTCGAAGGTCTGGGTGCCTTGTTCTCCAATCACATTCCCGATTACCGAAATCTCATCAACAGCCACGCAAGCTTCACAGGCCAGTCGTAAACGGAAAGCGGCCCAGTCGGCTAGAGAAGCCGACTGGGTCGCTTGACATTGGTGTTGTAGTTATCTATAACGCTAATACCGCTTACTCGATCCGAGTCGCGGCCCGATTCACAAGGAGGATTGATCATGAGCAAGCAATTGACGATGAGCAGCCTGCTGCTGGCGGCAACCATGGCCCTGGGTAGCATGGCACAGGCGGCGCAATTCAATTCCGACTGCCGTGTCTCGCTGGCACCCAAGCTGGAGATTACCCAGTCCCATGTGGAGGTTGCCGATGAGCAGCGGACGGCACGCTTCTCCGGTGGCAGCCTGACCGTGGACGGGCAAACCATGCCCCTCTCGGCTGAAGGCAGCGCCCGTGCGGCGGCCTATGAACAGGAGGTCCGTGAGCTGGTGGAGGAATTCCGGGTTATTGCCGCGGAGGCGGTGGATATCGGAATTTACGCGGCCAGTACCGCCGTGACCACCGTATTCGGCGAGACTGCGACGCGGAACCTGAATGCTGACCTGGAAAGCCTCAGGGAAGAATTGTTGGAAGCCATCGCCACCACCACTGATTTCAACGCCGAGACCTTCGGCCAACAGATCGACCAAAGCGTGAAACAGGCAGTGGAGAATGCCAAGCCCGAACTCATCAAGGCCGGTATTGGCCTGGCCCTGACCGCCCTCTTACTGGGTGAAGAGCATATCGAAGAACGGGTTGCCGGCCTGGAAGAAACCATTGAGGCCGAAGTCGAAGCCCGCGCCGCCGAAATCGAGGCACACGCCGAGGCCCTGTGCCCCCGCCTGAAAGCCCTCGCCGCCAAGGAAGAAGCCCTGGTCGCCGAACTGGACGAAGCCCAGCAATTCCGCTTCATCCAGCCCGGTAAATGAGCCCTGCCCATTACCAGCGTCGCCATCGGCTTCAGGGATGAAGCCGCGGCGCTTGGCTCGGGAACAGCTGACTGGCATGATCAGCTGCATACATTCTTGCTGAAATTCCCCACGCGGAGCGAATGGATGGCTGACACTGGCAAGCCTCAAGCGGCCCTGGGTCAACGGGCCCTGCTTCCCGACCTTCAATTCCATGTCTATGCAAACCATGCCTCGATCTCACCGCTAAGCAAGCCTGTCTCAGCCGCGGTGGATGAGGTCATGGCAGCGCAGGCGCGGGAAGGCGTGGGCTTTTTTCCAATGGAGGTCGAGCGCCGGGAACGGCTCCGGGAGCAGCTGGGTACGC
Source organism: Natronospira sp. (assembly GCF_007134575.1). NCBI lineage: Bacteria > Pseudomonadati > Pseudomonadota > Gammaproteobacteria > Natronospirales > Natronospiraceae > Natronospira > Natronospira sp. The sequence continues at coordinate 1,175 of NZ_SLKM01000157.1, read as the reverse complement.
TGATCGGCGCCGACGGGCAAAGCGAAATCGGCCTGGTGGCCAATACCACCGCGGGAGTGGTGGCCATTGCCAATTCCCTGCCCTGGCGACCACGAGAGCGGGTATTGGTGCTGGCCGGGGAATTTCCCACCAATGTCACTCCCTGGCAGCAGGCGGCCAAGCGCCATGATCTGGAACTCGTGTGGATGTACGCGGAGGATTTTCGCCACGACCGAGCAACGGCCCTGGCGGAATTCGAACGCCATCTCGCCGACGGCATTCGAATGGTGGCGGTCAGTGCCGTCCAGTTCACCACCGGCCAGCTCATGCCGCTGGCGACCATGGGCGCGCTCTGCAAGCGCCACGGCAGCGAGTTTTTCGTGGACGCCATCCAGGCGGTGGGCGTGGTACCGATGGATGTGACAACCATGGGCATCGATTACCTGGCCTGCGGCAGTCACAAATGGCTGATGGCCCCGGAGGGGGTGGGTTTTGTCTATGTTTCAAGGGACAAGGCCGAACAACTGGAGCCCCATCTTGCCGGCTGGATCAGCCACGAGAACGCTTTCGAGTTTCTCACGGGCGGCCCCGAGACCCTGCGCTATGACCGTCCCTTTCAGCACGGCGCACGGATGCTGGAATCAGGGACCTTCAATTCCATCGGCTGCGCCGGGCTGTCGGCCAGTGTGACGCTGATTCAATCCATCGGCGTGGAGAACATTCATGCCCATGTGCAGGTCTGGCTGGATGCCCTGGAACCGGCACTGACCGAGCGCGGCTTTGAAAGCGCCCGCATGGCGGAGGCGGAGAACCGCTCCGGCATTCTAAGCGTGCGACCGCCCGACCACCGTCCCGCCGCCGACTGGGCCGCCGCCCTGGCCGACCAGGGAATTTCCGTCGCCAGCCCGGCCGGCTGGCTCCGCTTCGCCCCCCACTGGCCCAACGCACTCGATGAAGTCGAGAAGGTGAAGTCAGCAGTAGATGCCATCCTCAATTCGCGGCCATAGTCACCAGCACTTGCCGCCAGTCGGCGATACAGGGCGCCGAAGTGGCAGGTTGGATTCACCAGTTGTCGATGCCTGGCTCGGACTCGGGCCAGCTTGCCTTGTAGCCGAACGGCAACTCCAGAGTCTCACCGGCGCCCAGTTCCCGGTCCCAGGAAACTATCCCAGGCCGATCATCCACGTCTTGCCGAT
>NZ_SLKM01000170.1:0-3405 GCF_007134575.1 Natronospira sp. | reverse complement strand
TTGACTTGACTACTGTTTGACTTGACTATTTCTTGATTTGACTGCTGTTGGATTTGTTTTACTATCGATCGGATTGAACCGAAGCTGATGGATATTTCTATATTTAGCCTGATAAACGTTTGTTTTAAATATAATTATACTGCTTATGACAACGAAACTTCCATTAACAGAAGAACTGTCTGATGTTTTAGACATAGCCAAATCTATAGCGAACGAAAACGCCAATGAAGAGATTTCGCCTTCTCATATTATAAAGGCCCTGCTAAACAAAGACTTCCCATTGCGACGTTCTTTGGAGTCGATGGGAAAAGATGTTTTTTTTATTGATGACTGGGCTGATCTGCGCATAAGCAAATGCAAAAAGGTTCCAAAGATCACCAAGCCACCCGGGCTTGACAGCAATGCAGAGGCTGTATTTGAAGAGGCTGACTTGTTGCGCATTAAGCTTGGGAAAGAACACATTGAGTCTTTTATGGTTTTGGCAGCCTTATCTATCCCTGGTGTTGGTTATACTTATGAACAACTCAAAACCTTTCCCATTACCAGCGAAGAGTTATTGAACACGGAATATTTCGACCAGCTAAAGGAAGCTCCACCAGGTTTGACAGACAGCAAATCGCAAACGAAATCTGATTATAAGTTTCTGTATAATTACTGTATTGATAAATCATCGATCATTGAAAGCGGCCTGTTTGATCCTGTTATGTGTCGCGAAAAAGAAATAAGGCTGATTTCTGAAACATTGTGCAGGCGAACCAAGCCCAACGCCATTTTGGTTGGAGAGCCGGGTGTGGGCAAGTCTGCCATCATCGACGGACTTGCTGCCGCCATACTGGATGGCAAGGTGCCCAAAAAACTCCAAAATGCGAAAATATTTGAACTCGACTTTGGGGCATTGATTGCAGGTGCTTCCTACAAAGGGGAGGTTGAAGACAGGTTAAAAAAAATCATCGCAGAGATCAAGACCATTCCAAATACCATACTTTTCATTGATGAGATTCATTTAATGCTTGACAAACACGGCGGGGCTGCCGGGGCTGCCAACCTCATCAAGCCTGAATTAGCCAGGGGTGGCCTCACCATCATTGGGGCAACCACCAATGACGAATTTGCAAAATTCATTGAAGGCGATGAGGCTTTCATGAGACGATTCGAAAAAATTACGATCAACGAACCCAACGAAGAAGACGCTTTTGAAATGCTTAAAGCGGTGATTCCTAAGTATGCAAAGCATCATATGCTGGAAATCAATGACAATGCATTAAAAGAATCCATTAAACTGGCCAGGCGATTTAACAAAGACAGGAAGTTGCCTGATGCTGGCATTGACCTCATTGATAAAACTATGGCTGCATTAAGTATTTATAAAGAGACCGCAAAGGCTGAACTTGATGATATTGTAAATGCCAACGATCTCCTTTCCGACAAAATGAAGAAAAAGCTGGCACATGACTCACACGAACTGACTAAGGTTAAATCCTTATTATCCAGTCATTTAAACTATTTGCTAATCGCAAAAGCTTCATTCTCAGCAGATAGTTTGAAAACACTTGATAACCAAAAACAGGTTGACATGTTAAGCACGTTCATTGATAAGTTTTATGCATTACTGAACGAAGAGATCAACCTGGTTGACACAGATGATTTATATGCAGTAGTGTCATTTAAAACGGGAATTCCCCTGGGCAAGTTACAAACAAACGAGCAGGAGCGTTTGATAAAAATTGAGGATGAATTACAGAAGCGGATCATAGGCCAGGATCATGCGATTCATGAAATTGCACAGGCCATCAGAAGGGCACGGGCAGGATTGAGGAAGCAGAACAAACCTGTAGGTTCTTTCTTCCTGGTTGGACCCACGGGCACAGGTAAAACAGAACTGGCACGAACCCTGGCGGATTACTTATTCCAGGATGAAAATGCAATGCTGAGGTTTGACATGTCTGAATTTACTGAAGAAGCATCTGTTTCGCTTCTCCACGGCGCTTCACCGGGCTATGTTGGTTATGAGGAAGGCGGGTTGCTTGTGAACGAAATTCGCCAACAGCCATATTCAGTGGTATTATTTGATGAAATTGAAAAAGCACATGCTTCCGTTTTCAAGATCTTCTATCAAGTGCTGGATGAAGGAAAGCTGCATGATAAGCTGGGAAAAGAGGGCGACTTCACCAATGCCATCATTCTTTTTACATCCAATATCGGCAGTGAAATCATTATTGACACATTTCAGCACCATAACAAGCTATTGGAAGACGATGTCCTAAAAGAAGAAATGAAAAAATATTTCCAGCCCGCCTTCATCAACCGGCTGGACAAGATCATTCCCTTTGCGCCCATTCGAAAAGAGTTGGTTCATCTCATTTTAAATATCCATATCAACAAGGTGCGCAATCTTTTGAAAGAGCAAAATATTTTTCTGGAAATTTCCGACCCTGCAATTGAAGCATTGTCAAAGATGGGCTTCAGTTTGGAATACGGTGCAAGACCCATATTGGGAGTGATCAGGGACCATATAGAGACGCCCCTGTCCAACATGATCATTAGTGGTGAGTTAAAGGGCAATTCCATTGCCAAGCTGGATAAAAACGAAAAAGAATTAACTTGGGAGTGTGCCCAGGCGGCGAAATAATTCTAAAACACGGACAGATGTGAAATCATTTAAAAATTTCCTGGGTTCATTTTTCCAGCATTTCAAAAAAAAAAGAGAGCCTGACGTAATCACCAATCATAATTATCAAGACCCTTACCAGGGGGAAACAAATACTATTAACTATCAACTAAACGAAGAAACTATGGCAAAGAAAACTGTAATTACGCGTGTATTAGATGTGGAAACAAGCGATGCAATTGTTGAGTTTCCACAAAACCGAACGCTTCTGGCCGAACAGTTAACAGACGAAGCACCGGTAAAACCTGAGATTGTCAAGGGCCTGAAAACCATGGACGACATCTTCAACTATTACAAACCAAAGGTAAAGCTTGATTTTGAAGGGCCTGACGGGCAATCAAAAAATGAAACACTACATTTCAACGACCTCCGGGACTTTGAAAAAGATGGGTTGATCAAAAACTCTGAGTTTCTCAAAGATATCGGCTTAAAGAGAGAGAGCTACCAGAAGATTGAGAAACAGCTGCGCACCAACAAACTGCTCCGTGATGCAATTGCTGATCCGGAGGCCAGGGTTGCTTTGATCAGATCGATGCAGGCGCTCCTGAAAGAATTACAAAATGCTGATTAACTGTGATTTTAATGACTGTAAATTGAATTGAGTTCATGTACCTTTTAAAAATTTAAAACTATGGCAAAACAAGAAAAAGATAAAGCCCAGAAAGAAGACATACAGGAGAAAGCTTTCCAGGAGAAGAATTACCTGGAGGAAGTTGAAAAGATATCAGATCCTTTAG
>NZ_SLKM01000207.1:0-12960 GCF_007134575.1 Natronospira sp. | reverse complement strand
TCACCGGATCACCGACCTCGAACTGGCTTCGGGCATCGAAGTAGATCTTGTCAATGGTTCCTCCGGTGGTGATGATTCGAACAGCCTGGGAAGCCTGATCACGCTCTAGCTCGGCCAAGGTCGCGACTCCTCTGCTTGCAATGGAAAACCGGGACGAAAGTCTACCACGGGGTGGGGTTCGGCCGTGGCCGGTGCAGGGGCAAGCCCAGGGTCAGAAAGAAGCCCCGCCGGGATTGTTCTGAATGCGTTGCCCCGAGCAGAACCGGCCCCAGGGGCGTATCGGCCCCCATGAATATTTTGGCGCCGGTGAAGAGTTCGCTGCTGCTGACACCTTCGCCATGCTGCCAGGCACCGCCGAGGGACAGCCCGGCACCGGCATACATTCCCCCGCCCTCGGTGGGTATCTCGTTGCCACCGAGACGCCGGAACCAGACACCCCGCAGACTGCCTATCCGATCACCCCGGAGCTCGTCGGTGCCCAGGCCGCTGAGGGACAGGGGGCCACCCAGCCGAAATTGTTGCTGGAAAGGCAGGGGCGCATCGGCCTGCCCCCATTCCCCGGCAAGCATGAAGCGGTGTGCCCCGGCATGCCGATACAAGGCGTACTCCAGAGCCGTTCGGCGAAAGGCCTGATCTGCTCCAAAGCCGGTCAACGAGCGGTCCATTTCCAGTAATAGCGCTTCCCCGTGCGACGGCCATTGGGCCTGATCCAGACGATCCCAGCCGATCAGCAGACGCAGCCCGCCAGTTTCCCGCTCCAGTCCCGGCGGCCCTTGCAACCCCGTCCGTTGCTCGGACGACAGGCGTCCACGATAGGCACCCAGACGCAGCTCACCATCACGGGCAATACGCTGACCAAAATCGACGCCGACCCGGCTTTCCCTAAGCCCCAGTTCGGCCACTCGACTGCCAGCCTCCCAGGCCGGAATGGTGGTTGCCTGGTGGTGCCCCAGCAAGGACAGGAATTGATAGCCCCGAGCCGAAAAGGGCTGATGGAATTCAGTCCGCAGTGCTCGCGTATGCCCCAACTGTAGTTCACTCAGTAATTCGCCCCCCAGGCGATTCAGCCCCGGAAGACGGTGGCCGAGTCGCAGGTTATAGCGGGCATCGCCATCAAACGGGTCAAACACCTCCAGTCCGGCGCGGAGATGGTGGGGACCACGCTCGTGCTCCTGCACGTCAATCCGCAGCCGCACCCCCTCATCCAACTCGGCCACCTGAAAGTCGACGCTCTCGATCTCCCCCAGACGCTGCAAGCGCCCGAGGTCGGACTGCAGACGATCCAGGGACAGGGGTTCCCCCAGAGAGCTCTCCACCAGGGCCCTTAATCGGCGTTCGGAGAGCTGCCGCATGCCGACAAATTCCAGTTCCTTCAATTCTCCCAGTTCCCGGACCGGCAGCCGCTGGCGGGCCTGCCAGCGGCCGTAGTCCGAATCCGGCAGAGACAGGGCCTGCAGTCCAGCGCTGACGGCACGAGCCGCCTCCTCCCCGACCTCAGCCGCCTCGACGGTCCGATGGAAGGCCTGGGGGCCTATATCCACCACCTGGGGCTCGATCAGAACATCCTGGGACTCCAGGAGGTCCAGCGAGGACTGCACGGTCCGGTGAACGATCAGCGTCGTTACCTGCCCTGAAATGGCGAAGATGTCGTCGAGACGCTGGCGCTCATCCAGTCGGCCACTGACATTGACGGCAATAATGATATCCGCCCCCAGGTCCAGGGCCGACTCTACCGGCAGATTCTCGACCAGACCGCCATCCACAAGGAGCCTGTCCTCGATGGTCACCGGCGCGAAGACACCGGGCACGGACATGCTGGCGCGGATGGCCTGGGACAGACGACCACGATCGATGACGACCTTCTCTGCCTTCTCCAGATCCGCGGCTACGGCCCGAAACGGGATTGGCAGCTCATCAAAGTCCCTCAGGGCCGCCGAGCGAAGCGTCGCTTTTTCCAGTATGAAAGAGAGATTGCGGCCCTCGATCAGTGCCCGCGGCAGGCGAAGACCGCCGTCGGTCAGGCCGATCTGCAGGTCGAACAGGAAACGCTCGTCATTCTCCTTTTCCCGCCAGGGCAGATCCCGCCGAGGCAAGCGATCCGAAAGGGCAACGTCCCAATCCATGTCCGCCAGCCATTGCTCAATTTCCTCCGGCCCCCAACCACTGGCATAAAGACCCCCAATGATTGCGCCGCCACTGGTCCCGACAATCAAGTCCACTGGCACCTGATACTCTTCAAGCACCCGGATCACGCCCAGATGAGCTCCACCCCGGGCGCCACCGCCGCTCAGCACCAGAGCAATTTTCGGCCGCTCGCCTTCCGCCTCATTGGCACTGTCGCTGTCCTCAGCCAAGGCCGAGTGCGGAACCACGCCGACGACGAGCATGACTAGCAGCAGACAGCTGCTCATGAGCGTCGTTAGCGGCGGCAAGCCGCCGGCCAACAGGCACCCAGACCGGGATTTATTTGTCATTGCTGGCCCCATTGTGCTTTTATGGTCGCTGTCCGATCCGCATCCACGGTGTCAACATGAGAGTCAGGCAATTCACCGCAGGTCTTATCTCCCTGGCAGCCGGCATGCTGCTGGTCCTCGCCGCCGCTCTCGGTGCCGGTCAGAGCGATGCTCGCGCCGGGACTGGCGGCAACGCAATGATCCTCACGGTCGATGGTCCCATCGGGCCCGCCACACTGGATTACCTCCGCCGGGGCATCGAGAAGGCCGAGGAGGAGCGTTACGCCTTCGTCATCATCGAGATGGATACCCCGGGCGGTCTCGTGGACACCACCCGTGACATCAACAAGGCCATTCTCTCCGCTGACATTCCCGTTGTCACCTTCGTCTACCCTTCAGGTTCCCGGGCAGCCAGTGCCGGCACTTACATCATGTATGCCAGCCATGTCGCGGCCATGGCTCCGGCCACATCCCTTGGCGCTGCCACCCCGGTGGGCCTGGGCGGGCCGGGCGCGCCTGGCCCCGAGGAAGAAGAGGGTGAGGATGGCGAGGAGCGTGCACCGGAGCCGCGCACGGACGCCGAGCGCAAGGCCATCAACGACGCGGTCAGCTACATTCGTGGCCTGGCCGAACAGCGCGGTCGCAATGCGGACTGGGCCGAAAAAGCCGTCCGCGAGGCCGCAACCCTGGGTGCCCGCGAGGCCCTTGAGCAGAACGTCATCGATATTGTGGCCAGTGACCACGAAGACCTGCTCCGCCAGATGGATGGCATGGAGGTGGAGATCGCCTCCGGCAGCCTGCGGCTCAACACCGAAAACATCAATCTGGAGCGCCATGACCCGGACTGGCGCACCGAACTGCTGAGTGTATTGACCAACCCCACCGTTGCCTATCTGCTCATGCTGATTGGCATCTACGGCCTGATCTTCGAAGGCTACAACCCGGGCGCCATTGTTCCCGGCGTAGTCGGCGCCATCTGCCTCCTGCTGGCCCTGTTTGCCTTCCAGATCCTGCCGGTCAACTACGCCGGCTTCGCCCTGATTGCGTTGGGGCTGATATTGATAATCAGCGAAGCCTTCGTCCCCAGCTTCGGGATATTGGGCATTGGAGGTCTTATCGCCTTTGTGATTGGCTCGATAATACTCATGGATACCGACGTCCCCGGATTCGGCATACCCCTGCCGGTCATCACCACTGTCAGTATCATCGGCGGGCTGCTGACCTTCTCCATTATCGGCTTCGCGCTCAGGGCACGACGATCACCGGTGGTTAGCGGGCAAGAGGAAATGGTGGGCCTGGTGGCCACTGCACGAGAGGATTTTGAGGAAACCGGCCAGATATGGGTCAGAAGCGAACTCTGGCGCGGCCGGACGAATCAGCCGGTTCGCAAGGGGGACAAGCTTCGTGTCACCGGCATAGAAGGACTGATCCTTAAAGTGACACCGCTGGAAAGCGAGTCACAGCAGACAGAGCACTGATTACGTTTATTCCAATCAGGAGAGGATGATGACAACGTATATTCTTTTCGGCGCGATCATCTTCGTCATTCTTGTCCTCGTCAGCATGTTCAAGATCCTGAACGAGTACGAGCGTGGCGTGATCTTCATGCTTGGCCGCTTTTACAAGGTCAAGGGCCCAGGCCTGATCATCGTGATCCCCCTCATCCAGGAAATGGTCAAGGTTGATCTTCGGACCATTGTTCTGGATGTGCCCAGCCAGGACGTGATCTCTCAGGATAACGTCTCGGTCAAGGTCAACGCGGTGATCTACTTCCGAATCATTGACCCGGAAAAAGCCGTCATTCAGGTGGCCAACGTCTTCGACGCCACCAGTCAGTTGGCCCAGACTACCCTGCGCTCCGTGCTCGGCAAGCACGACCTGGACGAAATGCTGGCCGAGCGCGATAAACTCAACTCGGATATCCAGAGCATCCTGGACAGCCAGACTGATGCCTGGGGCATCAAGGTCACCAACGTGGAAATCAAGCACGTGGACCTGGACGAGAGCATGATCCGGGCGATTGCCAAACAGGCCGAAGCCGAGCGTAACCGGCGCGCCAAGGTCATCCACGCCCAGGGCGAACAGCAGGCCGCCGAAAACCTGGTGGACGCCGCCAACATGCTGGTCACCAACCCCCAGGCCATGCAGCTACGCTACCTCCAGACCCTGACCGACGTGGCAGGCGAGAAGAGCTCCACCATCGTCTTCCCCCTACCCATGGACCTGGTGGAACCCCTGATGAACAAGCTCAAGGGCGGCGACAAATAATTTCTGCGTCGCAAGCATCAGAAACGAGACCGCGCCTTTGGCGCGGTCTTTTTTTGCCTCGCGCAGAGGGCGCCAAGGGCGCAAAGGGGTTTTATTTTCTTAGCGTCTTTGCGTCTTTGCGTGAGGCCAACCCCGGGCAGACTCCGGCACCTCGCCCCCAGAAAGCAGGCCCCATCCAGCCCCAAGCACGCCCCCAATAACCCTCAGCGCTCTTAACGCCCTCTGCGCGAGGCAAAACCCAGCCCTCCGCAGGCACCAAGCTATCAGAAAACTGTACGATGCAAATCCTGGGCACCAACCCACAATAGCTCAGCGCCTCCGCGTCTCTGCGCGAACCACAAACCTCACTCTTTCTTGATATAGGCAAGGGAGAAGGACCCAGGCCCGACGTTGATGCCGGCGGTGGTGCTCATCACCGCTAGCATGGTTTCCACGCCGTGCTTCTTGGCCAGACGAGTCAACTCCATGTATTTGGGATTCTTCTTGATCTTCTCCGGGTTGCCGGCGTAGCTCATGCAAATGGTCTTGGTCTCGAGCTCATCGTTGCGGATCTTCTCCATGGTGTCATCCATGAGCACGCCCAGGGCATTCTCAAAACCCTGAATCTTCTTGATGGCTTCACTTTCGCCCCGGTTCATCTGGATGATCGGTTTCATGTCCAGCGCCGAACCCAGCTTGAAGCTGAGCCAGCCCACGCTCTTGTCGCCCTTCTTGCGGCCCCGGTTGTAGACGTATTGCAGATCCTCGGGAATCAGATAGGCGTAAACCCGTTCGCTCAGATCATCCACCGCCGGGCGAAGTTTCTCCAGTGGCATTTCTTCCTTTCGGATCAGTCGCAGGGTCTCGTGAGTCAGGACCGCCTGGCCGGTAAACAGGGTCTTGCTGTCCAGCACACGCATGGCAAAAGGGTTGCTTATGCCATGCTCTTCCCGGACCGCCTTGTATTCATTCATCACCGCGTAGGAAGCCTGGTTGGCATTCTCAAAGGTGGGACTGCGGGACTTGGTCACGGTCAGGACCAGAGCCCGGTCATACTCCAGCACCAGTTTTTCCAGGAAGAGTTTCTTGATCTCTTCCACGCTGGGCGGTTCAGTCTCCGCGTCCGTATCCGGATTATTCAGATAGCGCTGGTAGAAGCGCATGGTGGCCTGGGGATCACGTTCGTCGACGAATAGTTCGTCGCCGAAATGCAGGCGAATGGGAAGGATCTGCAGGCCGTACTTGTCGATGTAGCTTCTCGGCAGATCACAGGCAGAATCAACCACGACACCGATTTTCATACCCGGACTCCTTCTTTATTCTTGGCCCGGCCGTGGGCTTGGCCGGCAGGCGATTGATTGCTTAGCCAATCCAGCTTACTGCGAGCCGCGCCGGATTGCATCACCCTCGGGCATTTTCCACCTCATCCCAGGCGGCCTGAAGCCGTTTGGGAGAGACCGGTTCCCGGGTACCCAGCTCCTGGGCAAACAGGGACACCCGGTACTCCTCGATCAGCCAGCGGTAACGGGCAAGCGCCGGTCGACCCTGCAGCTGCCCCGGCTCTTCGACCCGCTGCCGCAGCCTCTCCCACCAGGGACGTATTTCGGCGGCCAGTCTGGGGTCCCGGGGGTTGCCCTGCTGGAGCTTGTCCAGGCGGCGGTGGATTGCCTCCAGGTAGCGCGGATATTCTGCCAGTTGCTCTGGGGGCACCTGGGCCAGAAACCCGGGAAAGAGCAGAAAATCCAACTGCTCACCCAGCTCCCGGCCGGCCTTGAGCAGGACGGGATTCAGCTTCCCTCCCAACTGGCGGCGAATATCGGCGTGTTTCTCCAGCACCTCCCCAAGGATAGCCTGCCAGCGCTCACCCGCAGCAATTACCTTCGGCGCCCCACGCCGGCACAGCTGCTCGAAATCCTCTGACTGCCGTGGCAGCTCGACCTCACCCAGCACCGCTTCATCAAAGGCCAGTCGGGCCACGGCCTCGCGCAGCTCCTGCTCGGTGCCCAATTTGCGAAAACGCAGGGCCAGACGATTCATGCCGCCCAATCCCCGGATGGCATCGGCCTGTTGCTTCAATCGAAACATGGCCAGACGCCTGACCCCGGCCCGGCTCATGGCCTCGGCAACTGCCCGGTCATCGTGCAGGACCAGGCTGGCCTCGCTTTCTTCATCTCGCAACGCCGGGTAGACATTGAGGCGGACGCCGTGGCGCTCCACCTCCACTTGCTCGGGCATGTCGCCGAAGTCCCACTCGCGAGTGCTTCGCGCTGGCCACTCGCGGCTGCCTTGCTCGCCAAAGGATTCACTGGCGCGGTGGCCATGACGATCCCGCAGGGCCTCCAGGTCCTCGCTCTCCTCAATGATGCGGCCGTCTCCATCCACCAGGCGGATGCCCATCCGCAGGTGATCGGGCAGCTGCTCTTCGCGCCAGTCGTCAGGCTGAATGTCGACGCCGGTCACGCGCTTGAGCTGGCGAGCCAGTGCCTGCGTCATCGCTTCTCCCGGCTCCATGCCGCCCAGGCCCGCGGCGGCAAAATCCGGAGCCGGCACGAACTGTTTTCTCAGAGTCTTGGGCAGCGAACGGATCAAGGCGGTGGCCCGCTCCTCCCGCCAGCCGGGGATCATCCAGTCCAGTTCGGCCTGATCCAGTTGATTGATCAGCGCCAGGGGCAGCACCAGGGTGGCACCGTCACGCTCACCGCCTGGATCGAAATGGTATTCCACCGAGACCGGAATGCCCTGGATGCGGACATGATCGGGGAAAGCGTCTTCAAGATTGTCCACCTCCCGGGTCATCACATCCGATCGGCGCATGCGCAATGTCGCATCAGCCGACTGCCCTTCCCGCTTGAGCCAGGCACGCAAGGCGGACCAGTCATGGACGTCTTCCGGCAGGCGCTGGGAATAGAAGGCCGCCAAGTCCTGCTCATCTCGGAGCAGGTCACGACGGCGACGCTTGGCCTCCAGCTCCTGCACTTCCTCCACCAGAGCCAGATTGTGCTTGAGAAAGGCCGGCTCGGAGGGCAGTTCACCTGGCACCAGGCCTTCGCGGATGAAGACCTCCCGCGCCTCGGCGGGACGGACCCGGCCGAAATTGATCCGGCGACGCCCCACCAGGTCGAGCCCGAAAAGACTGACCCGCTCGAAGCCACCGACCCGCCCCTTGCGGGCCTGCCAATGAGGTTCGAAATACTCCCGCTTGACGATGTGCGCCGCCGCCTGCTCGATCCAGGCCGGCTCCACCCCGGCCACGGTGCGCGCGAACAGTCGAGAGGTCTGGACCAGTTCGGCGGCCATGATCCACTTGGGGGCCTTCTGAAACAGAGCCGAGCCCGGGAACACCCAGAACGCTTGTCCTCGCGGCCCCTCATAGGCGTGTCCCTCACCCTTGCGGCCAACCTGGGTCAATAGGCCGGCCAGCAGGGCCCTATGGATCTCCGGGTATTCAGCAGCCTGCTCATTGCCGCGCAGTCCCATGTCCCGAAGCGCCAGGCGCAACTGCCGCAACAGATCCCCCCACTCCTCCATCCGCATTGGCGCCAGAAACTGCCGGCGCGCCCACTTGCGGCGCTGATTGCGAGAGAGCTGGCCGGTCTCCCGGCGATAGCGACGCCAGAGATTCAGCAGCGCCAGAAAGTCGGATTTCGGATCCGCATCCACGGCATGTGCCTCGTCCGCTGCCTCGCGGGCGTTGCTGGGCCGCTCGCGTGGATCCTGAATACTGAGGGCGGCCACAATGACCAGAACCTCGGACAGGGATCCCAGTTGAGCCGCCTCAAGCAGCATCCGCCCCTGACGCGGATCCACCGGCAGGCGCGCCATCTTGCGACCGTCCTCGGTCAGACGCCGATTGGCGTCCAGTGCCTTCAGCTCTTCCAGCAGGCGAAAGCCGTCGCGGATCAGGCCGGCTTCCGGCGGGTCCACAAAGGGGAAATCATCCGGGTCGCCCAGCTTGAGCAGGCGCATCTGCAGGATCACGCTGGCCAGATTGCTGCGCTGAATCTCGGGTTCGGTGAACTCCGGCCGGGACTCGAAATCCGCTTCCGAATAGAGACGAACACAGATGCCCGGCCCCAGGCGGCCGCAGCGACCGGCACGCTGATTGGCACTGGCTTGCGAGACGCCTTCTATGGGCAATCGCTGAACCTTGCTCTTGTAGCTGTAGCGGCTCAGTCGGACCAGACCGGAATCGATCACATAGCGAATCCCCGGCACAGTCAGGGAGGTTTCGGCCACATTGGTGGCCAGCACCACCCGGCGACTGCGCCCGTCGGGCCGAAACACCCGGTCCTGGTCCTTCGATGACAGACGCCCGTAGAGCGGCAGAATCTCCACATTGCGAAACTGCTGGCGGCGCAGGTATTCAGCCGCATCCCGAATCTCACGTTCCCCCGGCAGAAACACCAGCACATCGCCCGGCCCTTCCCGCCACAACTCACTGAGCCCCCGTGCGATGCCCTGCACCAGGCTGAGGTCCTCGCTGTCGCTGTCCGGATCCTCCAGGGGCCGATATCGCATTTCCACCGGATAGGTCCGACCGGAAACGCTGATTACCGGTGCATCGGCGAAATGCCGGGAGAAGCGCTCGGTATCCAGGGTGGCCGACGTGATGATGATCTTCAGATCCGGCCGCCGGGCCATCAGGCGACGGAGATAGCCCAGCAGGAAATCGATGTTGAGACTGCGTTCATGCGCCTCGTCGATGATGATGGCGTCGTAGGCAAGCAGATCCCGATCGGACTGGGTTTCGGCCAGCAGCATGCCGTCGGTGAGCAGCTTTACCCGGGTACGTTCACTGACCCTGTCCGCGAAGCGCACCCGGTAACCCACCAAACCACCCAGCTCGGTGCCGGTCTCCTCGGCAATGCGGGCCGCCGTGCTGCGGGCGGCCACTCGCCGCGGCTGGGTGTGGGCAATGCTGCCCCGCACGCCCAGACCCAGTTCCAGACAGAGCTTGGGCAACTGGGTGGTCTTGCCCGACCCCGTTTCACCGGCAACGATCACCACCTGATTGTCGGCGATGGCCTCGCGGATTTCGTCCCGACGCTCGCTGACCGGCAGCTCTTCGGGATAGGCCAATCGGACATCCTGGGAGGCACGGGAGCGTGCACGGGCAATGGAGGCCTCCAGGCGTTTCTCGATCCGATCCAGTTCGGTCGCCCGGTCACGGGCCCGTCGCAGACGACTTAGTCGTTTGCTCAGCCGCCTGCGATCAAGCAGCATGCACTCATCCAGGCGGTCTTCGATCGCCGAAACAATCTCTCTCATGAATAACTCGGAATCAGATCAATGGCCTTGCTCGTCCGGGCCATCACCGTGACGTTCGTCGCTGACCAGTCGAATGGGAAAGGGCTCGGTCTCCGAGCCGGCGTAGAGGCTTCGATGGGGGAAGGGAATCTCGATCCCCTCCTCGTCGAAGGCTTCCTTGACCCGTTCGGGCATGTTGTTTCGCAATTCCAGGAAATTCTCCCGAGTGGCCCAGACATTGAACTGCAGGTCCATGGAAGAATCGCCGAAGCCGAGAAACAGCACAGCCGGCTTGGGTTCGGTCAGGCAAAGCGGATAGTCGTCCGCGACCTTGAGCAGGACTTCCCGCACCCGGGGCAGACTCTCACGGTAGGCCACGCCCACCTTGAGTTCCAGGCGACGGATGGCGAAGCGGGTGAGATTGACGATCTCCGACTTGATCAGGGTCTCGTTGGGGACACGCACGAACAGGTTGTCGAAGGTCCTCAGCTTGACCGACAGCAGGTCGATGGCCAGCACCTCCCCGAGGGTATCGCCTACCTTGATGAAATCACCGATCTTGAACGGCTTCTCGCCGATCAGGAAAAGCCCGCTGATGAGATTGGACGCCGATGTCTGGGAGGCAAAACCCAGCGCCACGGAAAGAATCCCGGCGGCACCCAGGATGACCGTGAGACTGAAGCCCAGCTGATGCAGGACCGACATCAGAACCAGGATGACGATGCCGTAGAAGACCACGCGCCGCAACAGGGCTGTCTGCTGGGGCTCCAGATACTTCTCGCCCACCCGACGGGTAATGACCGAGGCGAGCTTGGCGAAGAACAGGCCAAGCAGCAACAGCACCCCGGCCCGGAAAACCTCCAGGCCGCGTTCTGACGTCAGAAATTCCAGGATTTCCATGATCGGCGGCCTCCCTCAGGCGAACAGGCTTTCCAGGGTACGGAACAGGCCCTGCTTCTCGGGCAACTGACGGGCCTCGCTGACTCGGGTGGCCTCCATCCCCGACGGCAGCTGCATCTCCTCCAGCTTCAGGGCCCCCTGCTTCCCATCGGCACTGCGCTCCATCACCATGGGCTGGGTCCAGAGTTGATGGGTGTTGCTGGCATAAACAGGCAGCAAGGGCACGGGCACGCTGAGCCTTTCGATCAGCAGGGCATCCTCGGCCTGATTACGGACAGTCACGGGGGATACCACCCGGTGGGGCCGCTGCACCACCTCATCCAGACGCAGACGGGCCAGCGAACGGGTGGCATAGCAAAGCTCACCTTCCCGGGTATTGGAGCCGAACCAGGAATCGGAGGGCCGATAACTGGGAATTTCACACAGCGGCGTGGACTCACCCAGAGTAAGCACCTCGATCCAGACCGAGGTACTGACATAAATGATGGTTTCCTCGCCAGGAGGAATGAATAGCGGCGTATCAGGCCGAACCACAACCGGCCTGTCCGCCAGGCGCGGGCGCAGGGTCAGCCCCCGCTCGCTCTCGCGAAAGGCAAAACGGGCCAGCTTGCAATCGCTTTCATCGATCTCATCCAGATCCAGAAATTCCAGATTGGCATCCAGCGGGTCCTTGCCCTCCCGCCAGGCCAACCGCCACTCCTGGCGCCAGCGTCGGGCCTGAAGATGCAGCGGACCGATCTTCCAGCGAAAGCCGTTCTGCCCTTCCGGCAAGTCATACCGCCCCCACCAGGGCCGCGTGTGGGTCTCGCTCACGTCCATGATCGCAGTGAGTTCCTCGGCGCTCATTGTTCGCGCTCCTCTTTGCGCTTTTCCTCTGCCTTGGCTTCATCCCAATAGCCGTCCATTTCCGCCAGGCTCACTGAATCCCCACCGGACTGTTCGCGGACACGCTGTTCAACGTACCGATAGCGACGTTCAAACTTGGCATTACAGCCACGCAAGGCTGTCTCCGCATCCACCTTGAGGTGACGGGCCAGATTGGTTACGGCGAAAAGCAGATCGCCAATCTCCCCTTCCAGGCGCTCATGGCCAGCGCCCTCTTCCATGGCTTCCTCGATTTCCCGGATCTCTTCGCGAATCTTGTCAAGCGGGCCGGTAGGGTCCGGCCAGTCGAATCCGGACCGACTGGCACGTTTACCCAACTTGGTAGCCCGCTTGAGGGCCGGCAGGGCCAGGGGCACGTCATCAAGAGCGGACTGCTCCCCCCTGGCCTCGCGTTCGGCCGCCTTCATGGCTTCCCAGTCGGCCGTCTGCTCTTCCGAGGATGCATAGCTGGCATTGCCGAACACATGGGGATGGCGACGAACCAGCTTGTCGGCAATACCCTCGGCCACATCATCAAAGTCAAATCGCGAGGCTTCCGAGGCCATCTGGGCGTGAAACACGACTTGCAGCAACAGATCCCCCAGCTCATCCCGCAAGCCATCCATGTCGCCACGGCGGATGGCATCGTCCACTTCGTAGGCTTCCTCGATGGTGTAGGGGGCAATGGTGGAGAAATCCTGTTCCCGGTCCCAGGGACAACCGCCAGGCCCCCGCAGTCGCGCCATGATGGTTCGGAGTCGATCAATGGGTGGGCTCAGGGAATCGCCATCATCCGAGGCCATGCACAATCTCCTATTGCTCGCGCATCATTCGGCTCAATCCCACAATCATGGCAGCCGTGGCACCCCAAATGCGATAGCCCTGCCAGTCAATCTGATAATAGCTCAGTGCCTGCCCCCGCACGGTGACATCCACGACCTGGTGCTGGTCTGGGTCAAGGGCATGGGCCAGCGGAACTTCGAACACTTCGGCGACTTCAAAAGGATCCGGAGCGGTCTGATAATCCGGCTGCAGCAAACCCACCACGGGGGCCACCGCAAAGCCGGTGATGGTCAGATAAGGCGGCAGAAAGCCCTCTACCCGGATGCCCGCGGGGCCAATACCCACCTCTTCCTGCATCTCGCGCAGCGCGGCAGAGACCGCATCGGCATCCTGAGCCTCGAAGCTGCCGCCAGGAAAACAGATCTGACCGGGGTGATCGGGCAAATGATCGGTACGGCGGGTGAGC
>NZ_SLKM01000117.1:0-3415 GCF_007134575.1 Natronospira sp. | reverse complement strand
GAGGGGCTCGAAATCGAACACCGCACCCACGGAGATCTGTTCGGAGGTTTCCGCATCCAGATCGGGGTTGGCCGCAATGAAGGTCTCATGCTGCTGATCCGTCTCCTGCACACAGCCAGCCACATCATCCGCGCGACCCGGGTCGTCCAGACAGCCCTCGATATCCACCGCGAAAGCAAAGGACTGGGCCGGAGCCTGGAAGAGTTGATCCAGCGTCGGCGCACGGAAGCCCTCACTGTAGGAACCACGCACCAGGAACCAGGGCTGGGGCTGCCAACGAATGCCGGCCTTGGCGGAAAGATTGTCGCCAAAGTCACTGTAATCATCCCGGCGCAGGGCGAAGTCCAGCTCCACGTCTTCGTGGAGAGGCATCACGGTTTCAGCAAACAGCGCCCAGACATCGCGACTGCCACCGGAGGAGCCACCGGCAGTGCCAAGGATGTTGCCTGCTTCGGCTTGCGCCTGGGTTTCATCGTTGTAGCGTTGCTCGAAGTACTCACCCCCGACGAAGAAACTCATGGGGCCGGCCGCCAACATGGGCCCGTCAAACTGGCCGCCGAAGTCGAAGCGGTCGTACTTGGCCTGGATCTGGCGACTGGCATTTTCGCGCATGCCCGCCACGAGGTGCTCGAATTGGTCCTGGTCGGGGTGACGCGGGTCCCAGCCCTGTTCAGCCGCTTCGTTCAAACCGAGCACATTGACGTATCCAACACCCCAGTCCATGGCGTCATAGACGTTGTGTTGATAGCCCACTTCCCAATCGAAGCCACCCAGAAACTCGGGCATGAAGCCTTCGAAACCAAACTGGAGGTCGGTGACATAGTTGCTCTGGGTAGTGTCACGACCAGGACCGGTGTTGTCGAAGCGATAACCGATCACATCGCCCGGATTGATTTCCTTGAGGGTGACGTCCTGCCCATCGTGAGTAATGGTTTCCTCGTCCAGGGTGTCTCCCGCCCAGACAAACTGGCCCGCGGCCGGGGCATAGCGGCCGAAGCTTTCCACCGTGGTATGCATGCCCCGTGCCCAGAAGCTGACGTCCGGCGTGATTTCATAGTTGGCATCCATGAACACGGAGGTGCGGTCCAGGGAAGCCGTCTCTGCGGCAATCTGGGTATGGTCATAGGCACATATCGGATTACCCGCGCGGACGAAGGCGGGGTTCTGGAAACCGTCACCATAAACCGCACAGTCGTCTTCACCGGGGCCAACCTCGATCATTGACTCATAACCGTTGCCGCGGTCCACGTTCCGCGCGAAGTGGCTGAAGCCAAAGGTGTCTTCAAAGCCGAATTGTCCCTCGGGGTTCATGTCGCGAGAAGACAGCCAGAATCGGTCGCGCGCAAACAGGATTTCCCGGCTGTCCTTTTCGAGCGAGAAGGTGACATTGCCACGATCACCGGCAATCCCGCCGACAATGGTGGCCTGCTGCTCCTTGCCGCCGTCGCCATCCCGTTCGGGATAGGTATCACGCAAGGTGATTTCGGCACCTTCAAAGTCATCCCGGAGAATCACGTTAACCACACCGCCAATGGCATCGGAACCGTAGACGGCGGAAGCACCGTCGGAGAGCACTTCAATCCGCTCCACTGCGGCAAAGGGAATGGTATTCAGATTTTGGCTCGCGGCATTGATGACCGGGGAGCCGGGCACGCGACGACCATTGAGCAGTACCAGGGTGCGGTTGGCACCGATACCACGAAGACTCAGAGTGGCCTGAGACTGGGACGTGTTACCCGAGGTCTCGCGAAACGAGCCAAAGGAATTGAAACTGAGATTGCGAACCACATCAGCCACGGTCTGGAAGTTGGTGGCCTCCATGTCCTCGCGGTCAATGGTCATCATCGGCGTTGCGCCTTCGACCTGTGTACGTGTGATTCGCGAACCGGTGACCTGGACGCGGTCCAGCTCACGCATACCTTCTTCTTCCTCCTGTGCCACGGCGACCGGCGCTGTCAACGATGCGGTCACCCCCATGGCCAGGGCCGCCTGGACGGCCCGCTTGAGGCTGAATGGATGGGTCATGGTCCACCTCCTTCTCGGTTGTCAGGTAATTCCAGGGCTGTCATTGTCGGTATCGCCGGGCATCCTCGCCCGCTCGCGGCCTGCCCTGAAGACCCGCATCCCGCAGGTTGAGAGGCCCATCCAAGACCTCTCCGGAGCTGCGCTCCCAGGCCGCTTGCACGCATGGCGATCCCGCTAAACGCTTCCAAGCGAACCGCACCGTACCAAATACGACAGTGCTCGTAAATACGACCGGCTCCGTAGAATTGCCTTGCAAAATGGCCCGGCTTGCTGCTCCCAGACCGATCGGTCGGTGTTGTCCCAGAGCAACGCGCAGGGGGGTTGGATGGCTGCCACAGAGCGGCCCGGGGGGCTAGAATGGGCGCATGAATCAATCCAGCGCCCGATATGCCGTGTTCGGCCACCCGATTGGCCATAGCCGTTCGCCGGAGATCCATCATCATTTCGCCGAGACCACCGGGCGAACGATCCACTATGAGCGGATCGATCCGGGCGTGGATGGCTTTGAATCTGCGGTATCCGACTTCTTTCAATCCGGCGCCCAGGGGGCCAATGTGACCCTGCCCTTCAAGGAGCGGGCCTTTCATATGGCCGAGGCGCTGAGCGACAGGGCCAGACTGGCGCGTTCAGTCAACACACTGGCGGTCGGTCGTGATGGCCGGCTGATCGGCGACAATACCGACGGTGTCGGTCTCGTCCGGGACCTGACCGCCAATCTGGGCTTTTCGCTGGAAGGCAAACGGCTGCTGTTGATTGGCGCAGGCGGGGCGGCACGCGGCGTTCTGGGTCCGCTGCTGGAAAGCGGTGTGGAGGCGCTGTATGTCGCTAACCGGACTCGGGAGCGGGCCCAACAGCTTGCTCAGGACTTCCGGGACACTGGGCCGGTCAGTGGCGGCGGTCTCGATGATCTGCCAAATCAGCTTTTCGATCTTATCCTGAATGCCACTGCGGCAAGCCTCAGTGGCGACAATGTGGACCTGCCCCATCGTCTTTTCGCACCCCACTGTCTTTGCTACGACATGAGCTACGCCACCGAACTCAGCCCCTTTCTACAACAGGGCATCAGACATGGCGCCCATGTGGCGGATGGCTGGGGCATGCTGGTGGAACAGGCCGCAGAGTCGTTTCAGATCTGGCATGGGATTCGGCCGGATACTGCAGATCTCCTGGAATGGTGAGATGGCTCATCACGGGCTGGCCTGGGGTTGCCCCTCGACCCAGGGGCAAAGATGGCGGGGCGTGCCGGGTGAGGGATTGTAATCGCGGCTAAAGCCTCTCCCACGGTGCCGGGGAGAGGCACCGGTTTTTGCTCCTTGCCCCTCTCATAGATAACTATCTTTGAGACGGACATAGTGTTCGGCGGAGTATTTTAGCTGTTCAAGCTCCCGCT
>NZ_SLKM01000167.1:0-3418 GCF_007134575.1 Natronospira sp. | reverse complement strand
GTAATCCCTCTGTATTTCTTTTTTACAAGATCCAGTTGTGCCTTATTAATCCAGTATTGTATATCGTCTGAATTAAGTTTAAGTGCTTCCCCAAACTGGTTCATTTGTTGTCCAAAAGCGTACTGCATTTCTCTTGCGTTCATATTATTCCTGTGCTCTTGGGGCTATAATTTGAAGTATTTTATTTGATGCTATATTTACTATTTCCAGATGTGTGTGTTCAGGAAGACTTGTAAATTCTGTAGATTCATTTCCAATTAATGCAATTTTTTCGGGTGTTTTCACATATGTAAAGCTAATATTATCATTGGTGGATAATTGATCAGTAGCATTTCCAATAACCAATACACTATCTCCTTCTATTAATAGAGGATACTCTCTGAAAAGAGGACTATTAAATTCTGTTTCAATATAATCTTTTATCCCTTTTGGTTCAAGTTTTCTGTTATTTTTCCATGTACCGTTAGAATTTGTTCTTGAAAAAATGTAATAAAGGTAATCATTTGGCAAATCACCTTTAATAGTATTCGGAAGATAAGACACGGTAACTATATTTGCCAAATTATTTGTCTTTATTAATGTCCGAATATTTTCATTTACAAACTGACTTTCTACATTTCTTTCCTCATTTTTTATATTGCTGTATTGCATTTTGATATAATCCTTTACAGCTTCATTTAAGAAATAATCTATTTCTTCAGGAAGAAAGTCATCGTTTATGTTTGACCCAATTTTTTGAGTCTCCAGGTTAACACCTATATGTAATTCTAAATATGTCAACTATTTTTTTTAGCTTCTTGCAGTTTAGCCTTTAGTGTAGTAATGGTGCTTGAATTCTTCTTATCATTAAAATATTTAACTGTTTCATCAAGATCATTTCCAAGCTTTTCATCAATGAAATAATATTGATTTCCAATTTTTCTTATAATTGAATACGTTACCATTTCAGCAATGTCTGCTTTTGTCTGAAGATGTTTATCAGTAATAATAACAAAAAATCGTTCTGGATCATTTTCAATTTCATCATCCAATAGATTTTGTTTTTGTTTTAATGACATGTTGTTTGGATCTGAATCTGTAAGAAGACGTACCATTCTGTCTATCTTATCTTCATCGTCTCCAAGAAGAATAAATTGTTCATAAGCTTTTTTCTTAAAGCTTACTTTAACATTTTCCTTAGTTGTTGCTACTTCAGGATCATATATATAAAATTGATATCTGGAATTATCCAACATTTCTTCACGATCATTAGCTACATGAGGATGTTTTTTAATCCATTGATAAATAATATAGTCGTATAAATTATATGGTTCATCATCTTTTGATTTACCCACATTTAATACGACTCCATCTGTAGGAACTTCTACTCTTATGTTAGCCCAAAATTCTCTTAAAATCTTGGGAAAATCTTTTTCATCAGGGTCCATCCCTAAGTGAGCAGATACGAGTTTTTTTTCTTCGTCTTTTTCTAATCCTTTTAATGGTCCTTGTCCAACGTAAACACTGGAAAGAATTTTTTTAGCATTAGCGACTACTGGAGCTGGAAGGTGACTTTTTGTTTCCCTTCTTCTTATATGTACTTCGTGACTCATTTGCTTTGTTTTTTTGTTTTAGTTAAAAAAATAAGTGGTGAATATTCCATCACCACTTAATAATATTTATTTTATGCAATTACACATCTCATATCAAGTGACGTATCAAATCTCTTCAGTACTATACCAGCTACTTTCAAGAAGTGAACACTGCAACCATCAATGTCTGTTGCCCGAAGGTCATTACCAGGATATCCTTGCGGAATTGTTGATCCTGCTACTGCCCATCGAAGCAGCTCTCTATTTTTACGTGTAACCATTTGCAGGTTTGGCTCTCCATTGTAGTTACTTTGATCTACAAAGACCATTCTGTAACTTTCAAGAGGCAATCCTGATCTTGGATGTTTTCTGCTTGCCTGTGCTACTGCACCATGATCAAACAGAGGCACTTTAACAACACGTACTACGTGTCCGTCAATATGCTCATATGTTGTAAAGAATCCAGTAAGAGAGAGATTTCTTCCTGAACCGCTTACAAATTTACCATCATTAAACTGACGATAGTTTGTAGCTCCTACTTCAGTCTTCATAGCCGTATCAAACTCATCAGCTCCACCAATACCTGTGTACAGTGTAACTTGTTTGTTTTGACCATCCGTCATTCCATAGAAAATATCTCTTACAACATTTTTAATTTTTTCTGTAGTAAGAACAGAATACGTTTCTTTGTTCTGAATTTGCTCAAGAAGACCTGGACCAATAATAACTGGTTGTCCGTTTTCATCAAGCATATTCGTTACTCCTTTTTCATTGTAAGACTGCTCACCGTACCAGTAGTACATTTCACATTCTTCTTTCCATTGGAGCATGTATTGCCATTCTTCAAAATCAATCCAGTACTTGCTTGTTCCACCACTTTTTGTCGGTAGTCCAATTTCCATTACTGTATGTTTTGCATTACCAGACATCTGGTAAGATTTTCTAATTGTAGTCAGCTTATGACGTATTCTTGCAGGTGCTTCCCAGTTACTTGCGTTTCCTCTTGACCAATCAAGACCAACAGCCGCAAATAAACTTCCAAATTGACTTCCTGCTTGTACATCAGATGCTGGCATCGTTGCACTTGGGTCAGGACTCACAAGACGAACTTGATAATCCCAATTACTTCCGTTGGGAGTAGGTTCACTCATAATTCGAGCTTGCACACCTGTTTTAGAAACAAGAATGTAGTCTTTAATGAACCACTTGTCTGGGAATGTCAATTTAAATAGGGTTCCACCTTTACCAAGATCGGAGGTATTAGAAGGAGTTACAGCAAGAGGTCGAGTTTTTCTAAGACGTGTCATCACATCATACTCATATTCAAGCTGTTCAATGCTTCGTACATTACCTACACCTTCAGTCAGCATAGATAATGGGAAACGTTGATCTTCCTTACCACCAAGAAACGTCAAAAGAGGACTAAGTTTCTCTGGCTGTGTTAACAGCGCTTGAGAGATACTTGCAACGTCAGACTTTTGCTGATCGTTGTATTTTGTTCTCTTTGCGTATATTCTAGGTTCTGGGTTTGCCATTATTTTATTTTATGTTTTAAGGTTAAATTTCGCCAAGCTCTTCGAATGTTTGTGAGGTATTTGTTTCTTTCTTTTTATTTACTTTAGCAGACTTCATTCTTTCTCTGAGCGTTTTTGCATTTTCATCTTTTGCTTTTCTGCTCACTATATCCGAAAGATTAAATCCTTTAAATAGTAAATAGTCTACAGCAAGTCTTGTTTCAAGATCTGCATTTTCATGAGCCAGCATTGCTTTTGATTTACCATCTTCAACGGGTGTTGCCAGGTATTCAAAAAATGCATTCTTATCTTTACTTGGAACTTTAAACCCTT
>NZ_SLKM01000244.1:0-13013 GCF_007134575.1 Natronospira sp. | reverse complement strand
GGCTTTCACCCAGAACCGCGACGCCGAACAGGGAGGCGGTGACCGGTTCCACCATGGCAACGATGGACGCCACGGCCGGGGCCGTATGGTTGAGGCCGATAATGTAGAAGATGAATGACAAGCCGGCACCGATCACGCCCAGGATCAGAAACAGGGGCCAACTTGAAGTGCTCAGAACGGCCACGGTCTGCTCCGGATTGCCCAAGGCAAACAGGATGACGGCCATCACCGCAAAGGCAATCACCAGAATTGCCTGGGGACTTCCGTGAGGGGCGGCGTACTTGAATCCGAAGATGAACACGGCATAAGACAAGCCCGACAACAGACCCGCCCCGGCCGCGACCAGCGTCACCTCCCCGGCACCCACATCATAAATACCGGTCAGCAGAACCACCCCAAGCAGGACCATAACAATGGCTACCCACTTGAACACGCTCGGCTGCTCAAGCCGGAGCGTGAAGGACACCAGATAGACAAAGACCGGCGCGCAATACATCAGCATGGCAGCCACCGCCACACTGCCCTCGGCAATGCTCAGAAAATAAAAGGCGAAGTTGCCCGCCACCCCGACACCGGCCAGCAGCGACCACAACCACAGCTTTTTATTGCCCAGGCCACTCCCCCGCGGCCGGAGCGCCAGCCAGGCCAGCACGAACAGAAAGCCAATGGCGCCCCGGTAAAAGGACACCACCACCGGATCCCAACCCTCACCGGTAAGAATCCCGCCAATCCCGCCCGACAGCCCCCAGCACAGGGCCGCCAGGGCCACAAAGGCCGTACTCAGGCCTGCCACACGCTCGGTCGGCAAGCTCTTCATGCGGAGATCCGGACCGGAGACATACAGGCTTAATCCATCGGGGGCAGGAACTCGGCCTGTTCAGGAGCAAGGTCCACATCATGAACCGCCAGGACAGGTTGCTTGGCGTGGCGGACCAGCCACTCGGTGGCGGAGCCATGGAGGAACTGCTGCAGGCCGCTGCGGCTGCGGGTGCCCATGGCGATCAGGCTGGCATCCCACTGGTCGGCATGCTGGCTGATCTTCTCGGCCGCGCTGCCCACTTCAATGGCCACTTCCTCGCCTTCGCGCTGCCAGGCCTTGAGCTTTTCCATGGCCGCCTGTTCGGCCTTGCTGCGCTCCTCGCGGGCGTGCAGGGGGTTGATGGCGGGGTTGGCCGTGGCCTCGGCGATATCGCTGGGGTCCAGAATCGTCAGCAGTCGAATCACGGCATTCTCGGGGCGGAAGGAGCGGGTCACCGCCAGTGCCCGGGCCGAGGCACTGGTGAAGTTCACGGGAACGAGAATGCGCTTGAGCATGGCAATCGGCCTTTAAAGGTTCGTTTTGGCTGGAGGGGCATCGCGCGGATGTCCCGCTGAATGCCCCGCAGGGTACCCCATCGGCCGCCAAGCGGCACAGCCATTCCCGAAAAAAACCGCCTTAAAACAGACCCAAATCAATTTGATATGCTGCAGCGGGCCGTTCGCCTTGAGACCCCGGGCCAATCGCCGTATCATTCCCGCCTTTCGCGACTTTGGCAATTTGGTCGCCGCGAGACAGATATCCCCTGTTTGATATCCCCCAGGAGTTGCGTACTCCGGCCACGCGGCTTATCAGCATTTTCCTGCCAGTAGTTGAATCCGGGAGCGCCCAGCGCCCTTCCCGCCACGATTCATTTTGGCGGCGGGCAGAGCATGGCGGCTTCCCGGCATGCCTGCCATGCGACCGCCCGTAACCCCTCAAGGGACATCAATGCTTTCCGAGACAATCAAGCGTAACTGGTCCGCCGTCCGCAATACCTGGTTCTTCAATGTCCGTGGAGATTTGATCTCGGGCATCGTCGTGGCCCTGGCGCTGATTCCCGAAGCCATTGCCTTTTCCATCATCGCCGGCGTGGACCCCAAGGTCGGCCTCTACGCTTCATTCTGCATCGCCGTGGTACTCGCCTTCACCGGCGGCCGCCCAGGCATGATCTCGGCCGCCACGGGTGCCATGGCCCTGCTGATGATCACCCTGGTGGCCGATCACGGGGTGGAATACCTCTTCGCCGCCACCATTCTCACGGGCATCTTCCAGTTGGTGGCCGGCTGGCTGAAGCTGGCGCGCTACATGATGTTCATCCCACGCACCGTGATGATGGGCTTCGTCAACGCCCTGGCCATTCTTATCTTCATGGCCCAGCTCGAGCATTTCATCGGCCACGGCATCCCCACCTATCTCATGGTGGCCGCGGGCCTGGTGATTCTCTACGGCTTTCCCTACATCACCAAGAAGATCCCGCCCGCCCTGGTGGCCATCGTCTCCCTGACCGCCGTGGCCTGGTTTGTTGATGTGCCTTTCAATACCGTGGGCGGCATGGGCGAGCTGCCCGATGGCGCGCCCTTCTTCCACCTTCCCAATGTACCCTTCACATTGGAAACCCTGATGATTATCCTGCCCACGGCCCTGACGCTCACCATTGTCGGCCTGCTGGAATCCCTGCTCACGGCCTCCATCGTGGATGACCTGACCGACACCCCCAGCAAGAAGAACAAGGAAAGCCGGGGTCAGGGCATCGGCAACATCGTCAGCGGCTTCTTCGGTGGCATGGCCGGCTGCGCCATGATTGGCCAGTCCATCATCAATGTAAAATCCGGCGGGCGCGGGCGCCTCTCCTCCCTGGCCGCCGGGGTCTATCTGCTTTTCTTTATTCTGGTCCTGGGCGATCTGGTCTCCATGATCCCCATGCCCGCCCTGGTGGCGGTCATGATCATGGTGGCCATCGGCACCTTCGACTGGAGCTCCTTCGGGATGCTGAGAAAGATGCCCCGCACCGACGCCCTGGTGCTCATTGTTACTGTCGCCACGGTGGTCATCACCCATGACCTGGCCAAGGGTGTGTTCGCCGGCGTGCTCATGAGCGCGATCTTCTTCGTGCGCAAGCTGGCCCGCCAGATCCAGGTCGAGGCCATCGACAGCGACAACGGTCAACACCGCAGCTACAAGGTCCGCGGTGTGCTGTTCTTCGTGGCCGTGAACAACTTCATGAAGGGCTTCGACCCGGATAATCCCATCCCCAATGTCACTATCGACCTGAGCACGGCCACCCTCTGGGATAGCTCAGCCGTAGGTGCGGTGGACAAGATCGTCGGCAAGCTTCGCCGCAGCGGCAAGACCGTCGAGGTCATTCACCCGGAAGGACAAGGCTCGGAGATGATGGACAAGCTGGCGGCCTATGATCAGCCCGGCGGTGGCAGCGGGCACTAAGGAGCATTGCGCTGGGATGGATCATGCTGGAAAGCCGGTGTAACCGACGCCGGGTCCCGGCGTTCCCATTGCGCCTGGCAGGCCTCGGCCCACCACGCGAGCTGGGAAAACGTCCGGCCAAAGTACCCGGACCATGCCTCGCCATCCTCCCCTGCCGAAAAGTCCCCGTCTCCGGTCAGGACTTCACCCGCGCGGGGCACGTGAATCATGGCGGAAACGGGCAGACAGCCCAGCTCCGAGAGAAAGGCGCGCATGGCCACGGCGGCCCGGGTTCCGCCCCATTGGCCCGCCGAGTAACTGACGATCGCGCTGGGCCGGTAGGCGAACAGGGAACTGCCGAAATGATTGAGCAGATCGGCCAACGCCGGGCTCATGGAATGGTTGTATTCCGGGCTGATCATGACATAGCCGTCCGCCGAACGGATCTGCCCGGCCAGAGTATCCAGTGCCTCCGGCACCCGCCCCTTGGGATAACTGAAATGGGGTCGGAAGTTTTCCTCTCTCGGCACCTTCAGGGGGTCGACAAGCGTTGTCCTGACACCCCTTTCCGCTAGCAATCGCAGGCAAGCCTGCGCCACCCGCCACCCCAGCCGAGTCGGTTGCGGCGCGCCTTCCGTGCGGGTGGAACCAAGAAACACCAGATAATGCATCACCTTCTCCCATGATTCTCCAACCGGTGCCCGAAGATGGCCACCCCATCAGGAGACGCCTCCTCAAGCGAACGTCTCGCTGATCCGCTCCCGGAGTGCATCCCTCACCGCCCGGAAAGGCGCAAGGTCGTCGGGCCCGGCGCTATCACCGGCCGGGTCGGGAAATGGCCAGTGATGGCGGGTAAAATCACCCATGGCCAGCGGGCAGACTTCGTCCGCGCACAGGGTCACCATCTGATCGAAATCGGCCAGGCGTATCCCGTCCACGGACTTGGAATGATGGTGCTGGATGTCAATGCCTTGCTCCGCCAGCACCGCAACGGCCCGAGGATCAAGCTGGCCGGGACTCGATCCTGCCGAGGCAATACGGACTGTCTCAGGTAACAGCGCCCGGGCCAACCCCTCCGCCATTTGGCTGCGGGCGGCGTTGGCGCTGCATCTCCGTTCTATTTCGTTTATCGTCGAATAACGATAATCAAATCTCCCCGCTCAAATGTAAAGGCCGGCGCGACCACCCAACACTGGAAGGCGGTCAACAACAGCCCCCACAGCAGTTCGGCACAGGTTTCAACGGTCAGGATCCAGGGAAAAACCTCCGCCCGAGTCCGACGGGCACGGTATGGGGAGGACCATCGTCTCGCCACCATGCGGCATCTCACTTACGCGGAAACAGTAGTCGTCGCCGTAAATCATCTCATCGCCATAAAAATCCCGAACTCGATCCGGTTCCACTCTTTGGCGTGATCCGTGTCCAGGCTCGTACCGGGCAAGCTGCTCACGCAAGTTGGGGTCGAAGACGCCATCTGCAGCCCCATTGCCTTGCACATCCCCTTGGCTCTCCTGAACCACCTCACGAGCCGCAGATCGCATGTCATCCTCAAGGGTGCTGGTATTGAGGCTTGGGCTCTCCTCAGGTTCAGGCGCTTCCGATGCTAGTTCTTTGGCCTCAGCCTCTAACGAATCCAATGTCTCTTCTAATTCGGTACTTTCCGGTTCTGAGGCTTCCAAGTCCTCAATGTCATCCTCGGGGCTTTCAACTAACAGGTCTTCCTGGACTGCCAATAGATCCTCTGCCTGAGCATCTTCTTCAGTGGAGGGCTGGCTGGGCTGAGAAAGAGTGACTTGCAGAATGCGTTCTTCTGATTCCGGCTTCGCCTCCTCGGAGGGCATCAAATCTTCCAGAGTCAGCAGGACAATCCCAAGAGCCGCATGCAGCACACAAGAGCCAAGCAGAAACACCCAAGCCGGGCGGTGGGAGAACGTTGGCGACGGCTCCAGGCTTGTGTCTTTCTCAGATCCCATCGCAGACACGGCATCCCTGCCCTGATTGGAAGCAGGGCCAAAATAAGGTGAATCCGAACAACACTGAGGCAAGCAATTCAGTGAGTTAGGGAACCTCTGATCAATTAATTGATCAGAGGTTCCTTAGTTCAGAAATTCCTACCGGGTCTTCTCTTGAAATAGCGGCAGATGCCTGCCTGCCGCCACTCCCTGTTCCCGCACTTTGATGCATGCCCCTGATGCTTGCCCAATGGCCGGTTCTTGAGTAAGTCCATCCCGGTGACGGGTGAGACATCAATCAAGAAGCTGCTCCAGTTGAATGATATCCAGGTCCGTCATGTCGGACAGGTAGCTTTCCAGGAATGGGCGATGGGAAGCACCAATGACGACCAACACGTCCTTGCCTGGGTAATGAGCAGACGCCTCACGGATATTGGCGGCGATCGACAGATCCCGAGCTTCCCGGCGCGCCATGCGGGTTCGGGCCAGGTCCTCGTCCAGGCGCTCATCAAAGAAGGCGGCCCATTGTGTGCCAATATCTAATACGGCATATTCACGCGAGTTCAGCTGACGGTAGAGCGGCAATAAATCCCCGTCTTCCTGCAGCTTTTCCATAGCTGGTTTGGTGGCTTCTTTGTAAACCGCTGCGACTTCAGAGTGGATATCCGTCTTCTGCAATGATTCCTGCAGTGCCTGGTGATCTTCCATTGACTGGATGCCCAGACTGAATTGATCGTCAATTTGGTAGATCTTGTTCAAGCCAAGTTCCGCAGCCAGCAAAACCCCGAGCTGAACCGCTTCGTTGGATGCCCCAAGCGCATTATTCAATGCATCAACACTGCTCTCATCCAATCCCTGGCCGGGTTGACGCGCAGATTCCTCCAGTTGGGCCCAATGCAGCAGGCCTGTGTGGTAGTCATATGAAGCCAGTGAGGCGGCAATCAGCTTTCTCCTGTCTTCCGGGTCCAGGCCATCCGCTTCTACTCCTTCTAATAGACCACGCTGAGCTTGTCGGGCTGCCGCCCAACTCATCTCGCCATGCTCCCTGACCGCCTCGGCTCGGCTAATCACACCGGAGGCAAACATATCGAGTACCACATCCCAGTCATCCCGCCGGTCATCCAGATGGCGTTTGGTCAGAATATCCCGGGGACGAAGCACCTCCACGGCAACCACATCCGGTGAGAAGTCCTTGAGGACCTCCCGCAGGCCATCCAGCCATTCAGGGTCGAAATCCTCCGGAAACTCCTGGGAAAGATGGGGCGAGCCAAGCACCAGCAATCGACCGGCCTCGACCCGGGCGGTGTCCTGGGACAGCACCTCGCTGACTTGCAGCGATCCGGTGTCACGGTCCGAGGGCTGGGGCTCTGAAATGGCCGGGGAAATGCCGCCAAAAAGCATGGCTGCCACGGTCGTGAGACCCAGCAAGGGGCGCGTGCGAATCGTCATCGGTGAATCTCCCTAGTGATGAATTGGTGTTGTAGTTCAGTGCAACACTAGTTGATCACGCCCCCGAAATCAAGGCTTCCCCCGACGCCGGCGGTATTCCAGGATCTCCCCGCCGGCAGTGGCTTCAATGTGGCAGCAATCCAGAATGGCCTCCCGGAGCATGGCGCGGCCGCGGGCCATGCGGCTCTTGATGGCTGACGGAGTAAGACCCAGTTCCCGGCTGAGCTGGGCGCCGGATTTGCCCTCCAGGGTGGTCGCGTACATCACCCGACGGTACTTGGGGGGCAGGCCATTGATGAAAGGGATCAGGCAGGCCGCCACCTCCTGCTCTGCCTGGTTATAGCCCGGCCCACCGTCGGCCAGATCGGCCGGCAGGGCCTCCGTGGGCCGGGCGCGGCGGTAATGATCCGTCAGGGCATTGGCGGCAATGGTCCGCAGCCAGGCAGGAAGATTGCTGGGGCGGGCGCCCCGGCCCAGGGCATCAAGGGCCTTCAAGAAGACCTCGTGCAACAGATCCTCAGCCACGGCGGGCTCGCTGACCTTGCTCCGAAGAAAGGCCAACAACCCCGCCCGAAAACGCGGATAAGCGGCGGCCAGCTCACGGCTGGCCGCCCTGCTTCGGTCTGTCTGCTTCCGGCTTTCATCACTCATGACAGCCTCAGCCACAACCACAACCCTCCTGGCGGGTCCGGACCTGCTCGGCGCCAACCGCCTGCCCAATCAACTCCACCGGACCATGGTCGCCATATTCCTCAGCGTCACCAGTGGTCAGAAAATGCTCCCAGGCCACCCCCTGGGGGTCCACACTCCAGTGCTTCTCACTCCGGGCATAGCAGCAGGTCGTCTGCCCCTCGTCAATCAGCCCGTCGGCGTTGGCCGCCTCTGCGCGAGCATGCAGCTCGGCCAACTCTTCCTCGCTGTCCACCTGCATACCCAGGTGGTTGATGCCCGGCTCATCACTATGGACGGAAACGGCGAAGTTGACCCGCGGTTCCTCCAGCATCCACTTGGCGTAACCGCGCTCCTCCTTGGTCGGCGATTCACCGAACAAGGCCGTGTAATAACGAATACTCTTCTCCAGATCACTGACCCCGACGTGGACATGCAGGCGTTTCATGGCGTTCTCCTCTTTCAGTTCACTTGGGTGCACCCGATCGCTCGGGCTCTACTCCCAATGACGCAGGAGGGGCGGAATGGTCGCAAAACCTCGACAAACCCCCGGAGAGGAAGCACAAACAGGGCAACGGCGCTTGATCGAGTTACCCTCCCCCCTGGCCACCAGCATCACCGGCGCCGCCGGCCTTGCCCCGCTAGCGGCCACCGCCAACGACCCCAGCCTCGCCCGGGCACTGGGCCTGGACCGGAACTCAGTCGTTATGGGTGTGATCACCGAGGCGGCCGTCTAGGGCTTTCTCGATCGCTAGCCGCATTCCAGCACCTCCCCACTGGCATGGTCCTCATTACGGCTCAACTTGATCACTCCGTCATTAAGGCATAAACTTCTTATGCCTTTGCGACATTGAGAACAAGTCATGGAAGCCGGAACCTTTCTTAAACAACACAAGGTTTTCCGCATCGAGCAATTCGAGGCGGCCACCGGCCTCAGCGGCTCCGGGCGAAAGGCATCGCTCGACTATCACCGCAAGCGGGGGCATGTCCTGCCAGTTCGTCGCGGCCTGTACTGGGTCGTGCCCCCCGGACACCGGCCAGAAACCTGTCCAGTCGATCCCTTTCTGATTGCTGGCCATGTCAGCGTCAACGCCGTCCTCGCCTACCACAGCGCCCTGGAGCTACATGGGCGTGCCTACAGCAGTTTCAACGAAATTCAGTTTCTGGTTAGTAGCAATCTCCGCCCCTTCGAGTTTCGGGGCACACGGTACCGGCCCTTGACGATTCCCCCGGCACTGGTCCGTAAACATCAGCAGGAATTAGGCCTGGAATCCGTGGATCGCTTCGGTACGCCCATCAAGGTAACTGGACTGGAGCGCTGTCTGGTGGATGTGCTCGACCGCCCCGAGCTGAGTGGTGGCTGGGAAGAAGCCTGGCGCTCGCTAGACATGATCGAGTATCTCGACCTCCCGGCGGTGTGCCACTATGTATCTGCCTTGGGGAACGCCACCACCGCCGCCAAGACCGGCTGGTACCTGGAACAAAACCGCCAGCGCCTAATGGTCGACGACCACACACTAGAAATCCTTCGCAAGCGCGCGCCCGCCAAGCCACACTATGTACATCGCGGAAGCCACGAGCCGACACGTTTTTTATCACGTTGGAACCTGGTCGTCCCCGCCTCCCTGGCTGATCAAAGCTGGGAGGAGCTGATATGACTCTTTCGGCGGAATCCCTTAATCGGCTATCGGCCGAAAGCGGCTTTCGTGTCGAGTTCCTGGAAAAGGTGGACCGACTAGTCGCACTGCTACAGGCCCTATTCCGTGACCCTTACCTGGAAAGCCGGCTTGCCCTGAAGGGCGGCACGGCACTTAACCTCTTTCACTTCAACCTGCCTCGACTGTCAGTGGACATCGATCTCAACTATATCGGTGCCCTTGACCGCAACACGATGCTGGCCGAGCGCCCACAAATCGAACAGCGCATCCAAGCCATCGCAGCTCGCCAGAACCTCGCACTGGCTCGAGCCCCCACTAGCCATGCCGGCAGCAAATGGAGTTTCCGCTATACCAGTGCGCTCGGTGGCGGGGGCACCCTTGAAGTGGATCTGAACTTTCTATATCGCACTCCACTCTGGCCCATAGAATGCAGAGATTCGCACCCACTCGGGCCGATTGTGAGCAAAAACATTCCAATACTGGACATTCACGAACTGGCTGGCGGAAAACTCGCGGCCCTGCTTTCCCGCACGGCCGCACGTGACCTGTTTGATGCCCACGCCCTGATGACTTCAACGCCCATGGACCCTGCCCGCCTTCGATTGGCCTTCATACTCTATGGCGCAATGAACCCCAAGGACTGGCGCACCATCAAAACCAACGACATAACGCCTGACACGCAGGAAGCCAGCCGCCAGCTCTTCCCGCTATTGGTACAGAAACTCGTCACACGCAAAGCCGAACAACGGGAAATTCTGACACGCCTCACCAACGAGACTCGAACCGCACTGGAAAAGCTTCTGCCCCTACATGACAATGAACGGGCCTTTCTCGACCAACTCCTGGACAAAGGCAAAATCCAACCGAGTCTTCTCAACATGGAACCCGCACAAGCTACCATGCTTACGCAACACCCGGCCCTGCTCTGGCGGGCAAACCAAGCCACCCCCGAAAACAACGGAGCATCACCGTGAAGATCCATCCCCTGCTGTTCGGACTTGCCCTGGCCGCCGCCGCCCGCTGGAACTGAAAGTGGACGGCGACAAGCTGATCATTCCCGCCGACCCCGACAATGACGACGACGAACCCGAAGCCGTCATCCCCCGCTCCGCCGACCGCTTCCTGGTCCCCGAGCGGGACAAGGCGCTGATATTCATCCACCGCGACAATGAGCGGCCCGAAATAAGAGTCCGCCGCGACGGCTACGATGAGGAACGGCTAATCCCCGTCACACCGGCCGCCCCCGCCCCGGACACCCTGACCGACTACACCGGCCACTACGCCAGCGACGAGGCCGAAACCCGCCTGCGCATCGAAGTCGACAACGGCCAACTCATCGCCCACCGCCGCCCGGCCGACCGCTTCGAACTGGAGCCGCTCTACGCTGACGCAAGAGGGGGCACCTTCGAAGCCGACGACCTGGGCCTGCTCCGCTTCAGCCGGGACGGCAACGGCAAGGTGGACGGCCTCTCCTTCAGCCGCGGGCGGGTCTATGACATGCGCTTTGAACGCGAGGAAGATGACTGACACCACGAGATGAGCAACGATAACCAGGCCGAAAACAGACTCATCGTCGCCGCCCTATGCGGCCTGCCCGGCGCAGGCAAAAGCCGCATAGCGGCAACACTCGCCGAAGCGTCCGGCTGGCCCATCCTCGACCGCGACCAAATCCGCGCCAAGCACTTCCCGGACGGCCGCGTCGACCGCGAAGCCACCCGCGAGGCCGAGGCAATCATGACGCGACAACTGGCCGAGCTGCTGACACAGGGCCGATCCGTCATCCTCGACGGCATGACCCTGGCCCGAGCCGAGCGACGAAGGGAATGGGCCCAATTCGTTCATGACCGGGGCGGCCTGTGGCGCCTCCTATTCGTCGAATGCCCCCTCCCCACCGCCATCGCCCGCGTGGAAGAAGACCACGCCACCGGCCGTCACGCCGCCAGCGACCGCAACGCCGACCTGGTCCGCGCCGTGGCCAACCACTTCGAGCCGCCAGACATCGACAAGGCAGACGTCATCCGCATTGATGGCTGCGCCCCACCCGACGGCACAAACCTCGCACGGACAGCCCGGACGATCACATCGAGCTGGTAGATTGGAGCGGCCGGATTGTGCGGGAAGGAAAACGAGGCGCGATCCCGGAGGATCTATCACCCATTCTGGATCGACTGGAGATTGATGCGAGAACCTGGCTCCGGGCCATTCGCCGGGGACAGCGCCTCAAATTCCACCATGCCGTAGGCCGGGCCTCAGCCATCAAGATCGCGGCCGAGCACTTCGGGCGAAGCTTCCTAAAGGGGCTGGGCTTCGCCAGGACGCTATTCCCCGAACCGGGCTAACCGACTCTCAATCTCCCGGGATAACACCCAAACTGCCGCCCAAGGCAGCCTGGCTGTGCCCGGAACTACCCCAATTGAGCAGTAACCTGCCATTCCAGCCCGGGAAACGGGTACTTCTGGCCCAAGAGGATCGTCTGTCGCAGACCACCCGCTTACAGGGCTGCCAACTCGTTAGATCTGACCTACTAGGGAGGTGGGTGTCTTCGTTGTTTGCAAAAAGTAATATTTCAACTAGCCTTTTACGTTGAGCGTCACGAAAAAGGTAAAGCTGCCGAAAGGCAGTGGCACAAAGTTAACGGTCTAAGCCTACGGCAAGCACCGGAGGTATGACGGCAGCACTGCCGAAGACGGAGCTCGATATGCGTACGTCGAAATATGAGGCCCCAGCACGCCTCCCTTGCCCAGCAGGCTTCACGACCATCTGCGCCCCATTGGGCACTGCCCCTTCTTCTGATTCTCTTCCTTTGTCGCACCGAGACGCAATCCAAGAGCCGGTTATGGAGTGTAATCCCTATCTCGTGGATTGGGGTGCCCACATCCTGTGTCCATCTCTTCGCCGTCAGAATGTGCAACTAGCCAGTCAAGCATCATGCGGAGAATCGCTGAACGCGCCCCAGCGCCTTCGCACCTCTTATCCGGGCGTGGTTAGAGTCACGGTTCAAATGAAATTGGATGAATCCGGAATCGTGGCCTCCAAATATTTATAGGACGACAAAAGGAGAAAAATATGGGCAAAAAAGCCGACCTTTCACCACTCCAGGAAATCGACGGCTACATTGGCTCCGCGATCGTCGATAGCAGCAGCGGCATGACACTCGCCATGGACGGTGGCGGGCAAACCCTGAATATTGAAACGGCCGCAGCCGGCAACACTGATGTTGTTGCCAAGAAGCGCGAGGTCATGAAGAAGCTCAAGCTGAATGACAAGATTGAAGACATCCTGATCTCGCTACACAAACAATACCATCTGATCCGCCTGCTCGAATCTAACGATGCCATGTTCGTCTACCTGGCGCTTGATAGGAGCAAGGCCAATCTGGGTATGGCGCGGAGTGAGCTGAACCAGTTCGAGAAAGGCCTCGAGCTTTAGAACCGAACGCCGCAACCCGGGTGCCGCCACGATAAGGCCAAAGGCGGTACCCGGGGCGCAAAACCCACAAAGCGGTTCTCGTTCTTTGCACTGGCGGTTTCGTCTACACGCCGATGCACGTTTTGGTTAGGGAGACAGGGGCGACAATTATGGAAGTCGAGAAACGAATTCTGGGATGGGCCGGGCTGACCCCACATGAGGTAGAGGTGGTCCGGTTGGTATTTCAAGCACTGGGGGACAAACTCATAGAGGATTGGAAACTGGACGAGCACGCCAGAAACGATGTCGTGATTGCCAACCCTCTTACGAGCCACGGGAAAGGCGCGCTTTCCGAGGCCCCTTCTGCGATCGCTGTCGTCGATCGATTTGGGAAGGTGCCAGATTGGATCGATCATCACCTGATTCGTCCGCTTCGTCCGCGTGCCCTGGTCGAATCAATGAATGCCACATGTACAAAGCCAGCGGCTGAAGCCGAGCCCGAAACGCTGAAAACCGCGTCCGAGAGCACGCGAAAATCGCTTGCTCAGGCGCTGCACGACGCAACGACTCAGGCAAACCCGGACAGCGTCCACGTCATCGATGGTATCGGGGACGCCCCGCTGATTGTCGACGCAGTTCGAAACCGCCTCTGCGGTT
>NZ_SLKM01000110.1:0-13138 GCF_007134575.1 Natronospira sp. | reverse complement strand
TGCTTGTCTGCGGCCATGGTGCTGCTCCCGTCGTCTTGCGACTGTCTTCCGTTGGCGATGCCCTGATGCTATGCCCTATTTCGGGGCATTTGCTTGCAATTCATGGCGCCAAGGCGCAGTCTTTTGGCAGATTCTGCCAA
This sequence comes from Natronospira sp., assembly GCF_007134575.1. Lineage (NCBI taxonomy): Bacteria > Pseudomonadati > Pseudomonadota > Gammaproteobacteria > Natronospirales > Natronospiraceae > Natronospira > Natronospira sp. Next base: position 12,998 of record NZ_SLKM01000110.1, on the reverse strand, counting down.
TCGAGAGGGGATATGGACAAGATTGACCGCAAAATCCTGCGTGAGCTGCAACTGGATGGCCGTTTGAGCAATCAGGAGCTGGCCCAGCGGGTGAACCTCTCCCCCTCGCCCTGCCTGCGCCGGGTACGGCGGCTGGAGGAGCAGAAGGTGATCCGGGGTTACACGGCGGTGGTGGATCAGAAGGCCTATGGCTACCCCATCACGGTCTTCGTCCGCATTGCCCTGGCCCGGCACGATACAGACACGGTGAAGGAGTTCGAGCAGCGGGTGAAGGAGATCGACGAGATCATCGACTGCTTTCTGATGACCGGCCAGCGGGATTATCTGATGCGAGTGGTGACCCACAGCCTGGACGACTACGAGCGCTTCGTGCGCGACACCATCCACACCATTCCGGGAATCGGCTCAATCGACACCAGCTTCGCCTATGGGGTGGTCAAGCGCTCTCCGGCTCTGCCGGAAGGCTAAGTCGGCCCGCCTGCCGGCCACTCGACCGACAGGCGTGACCTGGACGTTTAGCAACTGATGGTGACGGTACCCGGCTGTTCCTCGCCGCGCCCGAACAGGGAGTCATCGGAGTCATAGGCCTGGTTGTGGAAGACCGCCTCGGCACGCACGCTGCCGGCCTCACGATCAATCTCCAGGGCATTGAACTCACCCAGGGCATTGTCGCCATCACGTACCACCCAGTGATAGTAGTGACGGGGATCGTCACTGTCTGACATGGCCATGACCACGATCTGGTTTCGCTCAGCCGTAAAATCTCCCGACAGGGAAAGGCTGCTCATACCCTCAGGCAGGTCATATTCCTCGCCATCGGCGTCCGCTGGCGAGATGGCCATTTGCCGATCACTCACAAAACAGCGGATAGGCAGGCGATGAGAGTGCCCGGCAATATCAAATACGGCCATGGGCTCCTCGGGCTGCGCCTCGGATACGGCTACCCCTTCCTCTTCATCCGACCCACAGGCCATCAGGCCCAGCATCAAACCCGCACTGGCGGCAATGGCAATGATTCTTGTTCTTGATGATTCCATGCTGTCTCCCTTTGCAGAAAAAAGAAACACCCCGCACCGGTGGCGATGGGGGTGCCTCGATTATATCCACTCTTCGAATCCGGACCATCCTCAATAGCACCTACAAGGACTCGATGTGCCGAACCATGCGTGCACGCATCTCTTCATCCGGCAGCTTGCCCAGGGCGGCACCCATGTTGTCGGCCATATGGCGGGCCCGGCTGGTGGCCGGCGTGGCTGCGGTAACCACCGGGTTGGCAACGACCCACTTGAGGAAGAACTGGCCCCAGGTATGGGCGTCGAATTCCGCCGCCCAATCGGGGACTTCCTTGCCGTCCACCTTCTCCCACAAACGGGTGCGGCCAAAGGGCGCATAGACCAGCACGCCGATACCCTTGTCCTTCGCCATGGGAAAGATGCGCTCCTCCATGGTGTGGTTGTCGATGGCGTAATCCACCCCGATAAAGTCCAGCTCGTAGTTTTTCATGACCGATTCGAGCTGCTCGTATTGGCGTGGGAAGGTCGTGGTCACACCAATGTATCGGATGCGACCTTCTTCCTTGTATTCCTTGAGGATGGGAATCTGGGTCTCGACGTCACCCAGATTATGCACTTGAATCAGGTCGATAGGATCCTTGCGCACAAAGTCGAAAGAGCGCTCCAGCTGTTCTCGGGCGGCCTCGGGGTCGGCACTGCCACCGCCGCGGGGCGCCACATTGAGTTTGGTGGCCCAGAACACTTTGTCGCGTATGCCCAGCTCATTGACCAGGCGCCCGGCCACTTCCTCGGAGCCACCATAGCCGGGCGCGGTATCGAAGACACTATTTTCATGCCCCGCCAGTTTCTCGAACACGGCCTTGATGCGATCGTATTCACCGGCTTCGGCAACGCTGCGGAAGGTAGCCGAACTACCCAGGCCCACAACCGGGACGGCTTCATCAGTGCCGGGAATGGTGCGGGTGATCATTGGCAGATCACGATCTCCGGCCCAGATGATGCCGGGTTTGATTGCCAGGGCTACACCGGCTGCCATGGACAGCTTCAGATACTCGCGTCGTGTGATCATCATGATCTCCTCACCTTGTCGAAGGATCTGTTTACCGCCGCGCAGCAGCGGCCATTTTACCGGGTCCATCCTGCTGGGGAACGGGCAGACGCCCAACCAGTCCTTGCTGTGCCCGCCCAAGCCACAGGGCCAGACCGGCCCAGACCAAAGCCAGGGGCACGGCAACACTGGCGATCCCGGCCAGGCCCATGCCCAAACGCCCGAGCAGGCCTTCTACCTGAGCCCCCACCACATCACCACCACGATAGACGAAGGTGTCGATAAATGCCTTGGATTTGTACTTGTCTTCACGGCTGACCACGGTATACAGCGTCTCCCGGGCCGGACGCTGTATGGCACGCTGCACGGCGCGAAAACAGGCCTCGAAGATGATCAAGGCGGCCAGGGAAGCAACCAGGGCCAGGCCGATGAAACCCAGCGCGGCTGTCAGGGGCAGCAGCATCAGGGTGATGTGAACACCCAGCCGGCGCATGAGATGGCCGGCAATGAAGGCCTGGAGAATCAGCGTGGCTACCTGGGTAATGACATCAATCCGGGCAAAGATGGTGGTGCGATAGTCCATGTCATCGCCCAGGGCGGCGACCATCTGCAAGCGCGTGAAGTAAAGAAAGGTGGCCATGATGGCGAGAATCACGGCATAGGCGGCAATACCCATGAGATAGCGGGATTGAAAAACCGCCTTGAAACCGGCCCAGGCACTGCCACCGATCACCGCATGTTCATCCACCGCTGGCGGTGCATCCGGATCCAGCTCCGCACCGGGCTGCGGCTTCTCCGGTTGCTGCATGGCCAGCGCCCATGCCATGGCCACGGCAAGCCCGAGAAATGCCGTGGAGACCAACAGCAGTACCGGGGTGCCAAAAGGCTCGGCCAACAAGGAGGCCAGCCAGGGGCCAAAGATGGCACCGCAGGTGCCACCCACCGCGATCATGCCGAACAGTCGCTTGCCCTGCTCCAGGGAGAAGCGATCCGCCATCAACGCCCAGAAGACCATGGTGACAAAAAGGTTGAACACACTGAACCAGACATAGAAGACCTGACCGGTGGTCACGCCTATGACATCCGGGGTGGCAACCATCAGAAAATAGAAACCGATCAGGCTGAGGCCAAAAAAGGCATAGGTGGCGGTGATGAAATACAGTCTTGGCAGGCGACTGACCAAAACGCCAAACAGCGGGTTCACCAGCAGGGTAATGAAGGCGGTGCCCACGAATAACCAGCGCACCGCTTCGATGCCACCTTGCAGCCCCAGCGCCTCGCGAGCGGGACGCAAGAGCATCAAGGCAGTCAGCACACAGAAGAAGAACAGCCCGGCGAGAATCACGGAGAGCAACTCGTCACGGCGGACGTTGAAATACTGCTTCAGACGATCGGTCATGGAAAGTCCCGGTACTCAAGCCTCGTGAGGGCCCTGGAATTGTTCACTGCCAGGCAGTCCAATTTCGGACAGTATAAGGTCTTATGAAGACCGCGAGGGTGACAAGTTCCCGGCGCAATGGGGCTCAATCCTGGATGGTTGCCATGAGCTCGCGAGTGTGGCGGGCAATGACAGCCTGCTCGTCGGTGGCCAGAACATATACAGGCCGGCTGTCAGCACAATGAATCCGCGCGGCATTGGATGCATTGGCATCCTCATCGAGGCTAAAACCCAGCCAGTCCAGGTGATCCACGATGGCCTTGCGGACCGGCGGGCAGTTCTCACCGATGCCGGCAGTGAAAACCAATCCATCCAGACCTCCCAGAGCGGCAGCCAGCGAGGCGATCTCGCGGGCCGCGCGGTAGCAGAACACAGCCACTGCACGGGCCGCGGCCGGCTCATCGCTGGCCAGCAATTCCCGCATGTCATGACTGACCCCGGACATGCCCAGCAGGCCGGAGCGGTGATAGAGCAGGTCCTGAACCGCCTCCACGCTTAGACCCTGCTGCTGTATCAGATACAGCACAACACCCGGGTCCAGGGCCCCGCAGCGCTGGCCCATGGGCAGACCATCCAGGGCAGTAAAGCCCATGCTGGTCGCCTGACTCAAACCGCCCTTGATCCCGCAGAGGCTGGCTCCATTCCCCAGGTGGGCAACCACCGCCCGACCCTCGGCCAATGCCGGATCAATTCTTTGTAGTTCACCGGCGATGAACTCATAGGATAGACCATGAAAGCCATAGCGCAGCACCCCACGCTCCTGCCATTCCGCCGGCAGGGCGAACTGCTGCGCGACCCAGGGCTGGCTGCGATGAAAAGCGGTGTCAAAACAGGCAATCTGGGGCAGCTCGGGCCGGAGTTTCATCAAGTGGCGGGCGGCGGAGAGATTATGAGGCTGATGCAGGGGCGCCAGCCCCGACAGATCATCCAGCTCGTCCAGCAATTCCGAATCCAGATGAACCGGTTCCGCATGACGGATGCCCCCATGGACCACCCGATGACCCACAGCGCGCAAGGACTGGTGGCCGACCGTCTGGTCCAGCCATTCCAACAGACAGCGCAGGGCCTGTTCGTGACTGCCATCCTGAAGTTTTCGAACCTCAGGGGTGCCGCCGTTGCCATCATGAATCAGCAGCTGTGGCTTGCGCCCCCCGAGGCCCTCCGCCTGGCCATGCCAGGCAGGGGATTCAGCGGCCATGCCATAAACCGCAAACTTGATGCTGGAGGAACCGGCATTGAGAACCAGGAGCCGCGCCTCACTCATAGGCCCTGACGCTCCCGAAGGGCTCGGTCGCGGCCTTCCTGCTCGGCCTTGTGCATCAACTGAGCAATGGCACAGGCGGCCTGGCGGGCGAAGCGGTCATCGGCCCGGCTGGTGAGGACAAGGGGCACTCGGGCGCCGAGAACAATACCGGCAGCATCGGCCCCGGCCAGGTAATGAAGCTGCTTGCCCAGCATATTGGCCGACTCCACATCGGGCGCCAACAGAATATCGGCCCGACCTGCCACCTCGCCGCCAATACCCTTGGCCTCTGCCGCTTCCTCGGAGATGGCGTTATCGAAGGCCAGGGGACCGTCCAGCCGACCGCCCCGGATCTGCCCCCTTTCGGCCATCTTGCACAGGGCCGCGGCATCCACGGTGGATTGCAGGGAGGGATTGACCTCCTCGGTGGCGGAGATGATGGCCACCCGGGGATTCGCGGTGCCCATGGCGGCGGCCAGATCAATGGCATTTTGAACGATATCGGCCTTGGTCATCAGGTCCGGGCGAATATTGATGGCGGAGTCGGTGATCAGCAATGGCCGGGGGTAACTTGGAACATCCATGACCCAGACATGACTCATCCGCCGCCCGGTCCGCAACCCGACCGCTCGCGGGACAATGGCCCCCATAAATTCCCGGGTATGAAGCGAGCCCTTCATCAGCGCTGCCACCTCGCCAGAGGCCGCCATGGCAGCCGCTGTATCCGCGGCCTCGTGGCTATGCTCGGTATCCACCAGTCGAGTCTGGCCCAGGTCCAGGCCGGCCTTGTCCGCGCAGCGCCGAATACGCTGTTCAGGCCCCACAAGTACCGGCTCAATCAGCCCCTGCAGTCCGGCATCCAGGGCACCGCTCAGACTCTCTTCGTCCACAGGGTGAACGACCGCCATAGGCAAAGGCGGCAGACCCCGTGCCAACTTGAGCAGCCGCTCAAGCTGAACCCGCGGCTTGTTTGCTGACGACTCACTGGAACCCATTACAACTCTCCGCTTGACCTCGAATGGCATCCTGAAGGATTTCGGGAGAATTCACAAAGGCCATGTCCGGAGGCGGCGAGGACACACCTCGAACAAATATAGAATAATTGATCTGGGGAAAGCGCCTGAATTTATCCGCCTTGATCTCCGGCCTGTGGGAAGCTATTGGAACCGGCTAATTCCGACAGCGGCCTGGGGCGGCTGATGGCATAGCCCTGCGCCATGTCCACCCCCATCAGGTTGAGCACCTCGAGAATTTCCGCCGATTCCACATGCTCTGCAATGGTCTGCTTGCCGGTGATATGCCCCAGGTCATTGATCTCGGCCACCATGGCCCGATCCCGACTGTCTTCGAGGATGTCGCGAACGAAACTGCCGTCGATCTTGAGGAAGTCCGCCGGCAGATTCTTGAGATAGGCCATGGAGGATTGACCAATACCGAAATCATCCAGCGCAAAACGACAACCCAGTTCCCGTAAACGCTTGATGGCGACACTGGCAGTGGAAAGATTGGCAATCACGGCGGTCTCCGTAATCTCAAAGCAGAGCTTCTCGGTGGGAATGCCTGCCTCCATGACCCGGCGAGAAAGCATATCCAGCAGGGACTTGTCGCCCAGGCTGCGTCCGGAGAGATTGACGGTAAACAGGGAAATGCCCTCCATAGTGCCGGGATTCGCCTTGATCCAGTCCAGCACATGCTGAATCACCCAGCGGTCAACCCGATGGGCCACGGAGTAACGCTCCGCCGCCGGCATGAACAGACCTGCCGAGATTCGCTCACCTTCCGGCGAAACCATTCTTAGCAGGACTTCCAGGCACAAGCACTCAGGGTCTTCCATGCATCGGATAGTCTGATAATGAAGCTCGAAGCGATCCTCTTCCAGAGCCGCCACCACCTGATTGACCCATCGCATCTCACCGTGACGGTCCAGCAAAAGGTCATCATCGGCCTGGTAAACATGGATGCGATTGCGGCCTTCATCCTTGGCGGCATAACAGGCGGCATCGCCCTGCTTGAGAACGTCTCCGGCGCTGACGGCATCCGGCCGGATGGGCACCAGGCCGATACTGACGCTTACTCGAAAAGCGCCCTCTGCGGTGCGAAATTCCGTCCCTTCCACGGCTTTGCGCAATGTATCTGCAACGCGATAAGCCTGCTCCGAACTGGTATCCGGCAGTAGCACCGCAAACTCGTCCCCGCCCAGGCGGGCGATCCGTTCGCTGCTACCGAGCATCATCTGTATACGCAAGGCCAGCTGCCTCAGGAGGTCGTCGCCGGTGGCATGATCCGCGGTCTCATTGACCAACTTGAATTGGTCGATATCCATATGAAACAGGGCATGCTCACGATCTTCCTGGCGGCTGCTTTCAATCAAGCGGCATAACTGGCGCTCAAACTCGGTTCGATTAAGCAAGCCGGTTACCCGGTCGTGTCGGCTGTGAAAGTCCAGCTCTTCAGCCAACTCCCGCACTTCAGTAAGATCCTGAGCGACAAAGATGAAGTGACGGGGCTTGCCCTTCTCATCCCGCACCAGCGTCAATGTAGCGGTAACCCAGACCGGCTGACCGTCCCGGTGACGAAGACGCAGCTCAAGCTGGAACACGGCATTCTTCTGTGCCAGACAATCCTCCAGCCGATCCTCGAGCTTCTCTACTTCACCGGGATGAGCGATGGCTTCCAGTAACTGACCCTGTATACCCTCCCGGCTCTGTCCCAGCATGGCGCAAAGACGTCCGTTGACGGAAAGCAGTCTGCCATCCCGGTCAAGTCGCGCAATCCCGGCACCAGCGTGCTCGAAGGTAGCCCGGGCATCCGCCTCACTCTCCCGCAGTGCCCGCTCAGTGGCCTGCCTTGCCTTCAGCTCCTGCTGCAACTCTCGGGTCCTCTGATCGACCTTGCGACGCAGTGAGATAATCCAGGCCATGGTCACCAGACCCAGCACCAGCATCAATGCCAGCATCCAGCTCAGATAACGAAGCACATCGGCCCATCCAAGCCCCGGCTCTGGTCCCAGCCACTGGTCGTAAAGCCGATTGAATTCACCACTGGCCCGAAGGGCCGCGAGGTTCTCGTTCAGCACTTCAAGCAATTCGGTATTTCCGCGGGTTACCGCCAGCGCATACTCCACCGGGAGGATGGGCGGCCCAGTGGTGGTCAGATTCTCGAATCCCAGCTCCCGCATGACCTGACGCCCGCCCACCTGACTGACAAGGGCGGCATCGTAGCGACCGCTGGCCAGCAGGCGAATGGCGTCCCGCTCCGTTTCCACCAGGACGGGATGAATCTCCTGTTCCAGGCCCTGGATCACATCGTGAGCATAAGCCGCCCGCTGCACAATCACCTCACGGCCGGCCAGGTCATCAAGCGATTCAATTTCTGCTTGACCACGGGGCACGAAAAGCTCGTGGTAGACCATGACATGGGGCGTGGCAAACTCCACATCCGCCTGGCGCCGCTCGGATACGAACATGGGCAGGATATGAATGTCACCGGATTCAATGCCGCGCCTCCGGACTTCCCACGGCCCCAGGTCCACCTGCAAATCCCAGCCCTCGCGCTCGGCGATGGCCCGGACCAGGGCCACATTGAAACCCACCGCCCTGCCCTCGCCATCCAGAAACTCATAGGGAGGATAGCCGTAGTCCCCGCCCAGGCGGACTACCGGCTCCTCATCGGCCCAAAGCTGGGCGGAAAGGCACAAAAAACAGGCAAACGAGAGACAAGTCAGGTAATTCCGCACCGCGACCCTCCACCAGCACCCCCGGACGGTCCCTTTTTCAAGGACGCAACTCTCAGACTAGTTCACCCACCGCCAGACTTCCACGCGAGCGGGACGAGGGGAGATGCACCAGCGGCAGGCTTCGGTACAATAGCCCGCCATGAACAGCATCGACTTCTCCCTCGACACCGCACGGCGCCTGGATCGGGAAGACCCCCTTGCCGACTGGCGGGCGGCCTTCCATATTCCGCCGGCCCCAAACGGATCGGACTGTCTGTATTTCACCGGCAACTCCTTGGGCCTTCAGCCACGGCGCGTGCGCCATTTACTGGAGGAGGAGCTTGAAGACTGGGCTCGTCTGGGTGTTCAGGGGCACACCGAGGCCCGGCGGCCCTGGATGCCCTACCACGAGAACTTCACCGAGCTGAATGCCCGCCTGGTGGGAGCCAAAGCCCATGAAGTGGTGCAGATGAACAGTCTGACCGTGAATCTGCACCTGATGATGGTCAGCTTCTACCGCCCCACTGCCGAGCGCCCGGCGATTCTGATCGAAAAACCGGCCTTTCCCTCCGACCGTCACGCCGCCGCCTCGCAGATCCGCTTCCACGGCTTTGACCCGGACCAGGATCTCATCGAGATCGGCCCCCGAGAGGGTGAGACCAATATCCGCCCGGAGGACCTGATGGCCCTGATCGAGGCGGAAGGCCATCGCATCGCCCTGGTGTTGCTGCCCGGCGTGCAGTATTACAGTGGCCAGGTCTTCGATATGGCCGCCATCACCCAGGCGGCACAGGCCAAAGGCGCCAGGGTCGGCTTTGATCTGGCCCATGCGGCCGGCAATATCCCCCTGCAATTGCATGACTGGGGCGTGGACTTTGCCGCCTGGTGTTCCTACAAGTATCTCAATGGCGGACCGGGCGCCATTGCCGGTTGCTTTGTTCATGAACGCCATGCCGAAGACGAAACCCTGCCCCGCTTCGCCGGGTGGTGGGGTCATGACAAGTCCAGCCGCTTCAGGATGGGCCCCGAATTCCATCCCATTCCCGGGGCGGAAGGCTGGCAACTATCGAATCCACCCATTCTGGCCATGACCCCGGTGCTGGCCTCGCTGGAGATCTTCGACGAAGTGGGCATGAGCGCCCTGCGCGAAAAATCCCTGAAGCTCAGCGAGACCCTGCTGCAGTGGCTGGACGACCGTCTGGCCGACACGGTGGAAGTCATCACGCCTAGGGACGAGAAACAGCGCGGCTGCCAGGTTTCCCTGCGCCTCAAAGAGGGCGATGGACGCCGGATATTCGATGCGCTGGAACGCGACGGGGTGATCTGTGACTGGCGTGAACCGGATGTCATCCGTGTTGCCCCGGTGCCCCTTTATAACCGCTTCGAGGACCTTTATCACTTCGTTGATCGACTGGAGCAGGCGATATTGATGGATAGAACCCTATGAGCAATGAAAAAATCATGATTGCCGGGGCCGGCTTGGCCGGCTCATTGATGGCGGTCTATCTGGCGCGGCGGGGCTTCGATGTGACGGTGTTCGAGAAGCGTCCGGACATGCGGCAGGAGACCATCTCGGCCGGGCGCTCCATCAACCTGGCGCTGGCCAATCGTGGCATCGCGGGCCTGGAAGGGGCCGGCGTGATGGACCGGGTCAATGATTTGCTCATCCCCATGGAAGGGCGAATGCTTCATGACGAGCAGGGCGGCCTGGATTTTCAGGCCTATGGCAAACGCCCGGAGGAAGTGATCTATTCCGTTTCCCGTGGGGAACTCAACAAGCGCCTGATGGACGCCGCCGAGGAAACAGGTCGGGTGCGCTTCCATTTCAACCAGGCCCTGGAATCGGTGGACTTTGAACAACGCCGCATTCACCTGATCGATGAACTAAGGGGCGAAAAGCAGGCCCTGGGCTGTGATCGCCTGATCGCCACCGATGGCGCCGGCTCGCCCACCCGCCAGGCCATGGAAGCCCATCTGGGAATGACGGTCAGCGAGGAATTGCTCGGCCACGGCTACAAGGAATTGAACATTCCGGGCACAGCGAACGGTGATTGGCAGATGGAGCGCGGCGCCCTGCATATCTGGCCCCGGGGCGGCTACATGCTGATTGCCTTACCGAACCTGGATGGCAGCTTCACCGTGACGCTGTTCCTCCCCCATAAGGGTGAACCGTCTTTCAACAGCCTGGGTAATGCCCCTGAAAAAATACGCTCGTTCTTCGAGAGCGAATTTTCCGATGCCACCAAGCTCATGCCCGATCTGCTTGATACCTATCTGGAGAATCCCCTGGGCAAACTCGGCACGGTGCGCAGCCCCCAATGGCGGGTGAATGACTTCGCCCTGTTGCTGGGTGACGCAGCCCATGCCATCGTACCCTTCCACGGCCAGGGCATGAACTGCGCCTTCGAAGATTGTCTGGAACTGGACCGTTGCCTGGACGAGTTTGAAGGCGACTGGACTCAAGCTTTCGCCGCCACCGAAGCGCGCCGCAAGCCCAATGCCAACGCCATTGCCGACATGGCCCTGGAAAACTACGTGGAAATGCGCGATTCCGTGCGCGACCCCAAGTTCAAGCTGCAAAGGGAACTGGGCTGGAAACTGGAAGAGCGACACCCCAATCGCTTCATTCCCCGCTACTCCATGGTGATGTTCCATCACCTGCCCTACGCCGAGGCGCAATCTCGAGGCCGGATTCAACAAACCATCCTGAATGAATTGACCGCCGATACAGACAGTCTGGAAGGGGTCGATATGAAGCATGCAGATGAATTGGTCCGTGAGCGCCTGAGCGAGACCTGACAGGGCAACGGCCGGCGCCCCCTGGTCGACCGAACTGAGTCCACTCCAGCGGGGCGGCGGCCTTGCCTGAGTTACCGGATTGGGCGGATCACCCCGCCTCTTCCAGCATCTGCCATTCAGGGAATGGGTCCGGCAGGGACTGCCATCCCTCGGGCCCCAGGGCCATCTCCTCATCGGTCAACAAACAGGCCTCAAGCCGAGCCCGAAAGGCAGCTTCATCCATGTGAATGCCGATGAACACCAACTCCTGGCGACGGTCGCCGTAGGGGCCATCAAATTGCTCACGAATGGCCGCGCGGTCCTCCGCATCGGCAGGCAGTGCTGAGTCAGGTGTCGCAGCCCACCACAAACCGGCGGCTTGATGCGTCAGGGCACTTCCAGCTTGAGACATCTCACCGACAAAATCCATTCTCGAGGCAAGCCAGAAGTACCCTTTCGAACGAACCACACTGCCCCAGTCAGAATGGAAGAGCTTGAAGAGGCGTTCCGGATGGAAAGGCCTTCGGGATCGGAGCACAAAGCTACTGATGCCGTATTCCTCGGTTTCCGGCACGTGTTCGCCGCGCATCTCCTTTGCCCAGCCAGGCATGTTCACGGCCCATTGGATATCAAACTTCCCTGTATCCATGATCTTTCCCAGGGGTACTCTTCCAAATTCGCTGTAGATGATTTCCGCCTCCGGATTCAGTGACATCACCAATGCCGTGACCAACTCACGATCCGCATCTTTTACCCTGTCTATCTTGTTGATCACCACCACATCGGCAAACTCGATCTGCTCCACCAATAGATCAACCACCGCCCGCTCATCCTCTTCCCCGGCAGATTCCCCCCGGTCCGCCAGAAAGTCAGTGGTGCTGTAATCCTTGATCAGGTTATCTGCATCGACAACGGTAACCATTGTGTCCAGTCGGGCAACGTCTGAAAGGCTGACACCATTCTCGTCGGCGAACTCAAAAGTGGCGGCCACCGGCATGGGTTCCGAGATGCCCGTTGATTCGATCAACAGATAATCGAAGCGACCCGACTCGGCCAACTCACGCACCTCTTTAAGGAGGTCATCCCGGAGGGTGCAACAAATGCATCCATTGCTCATTTCCACCAGTTGCTCATCCGTCCGGCTGAGATTGGCACTACCGTCACGAATCAGCCCTGCATCAATGTTCACTTCGCTCATGTCATTGACTATCACCGCCACCTTTTTCCCCTCACGGTTATGCAACACATGATTGAGCAGGGTGGTCTTTCCGGCACCCAGGAATCCGGACAGGACGGTGACGGGCAGACGGTTGTCGATGGTTTCAGTCATGGCGATACCTCAAATATTTATGCTGTTATAACGTATCTTTAATTAGCGAATTTGAGCGAACATTTACGCTGTACTTGATTCGGGAGCTTGAGTCGGCCGCGAAAAAGCCGCATTGGCGAACCGGCGGCCCAAGGACGGCTCCGTTCAGGGGCCACAGTTTCGGGTCAGGCTCTATCGCGACAGCTTGGACATTGGCCGTGTACTTCCACCGTCTGACTGGTCACGGTGAAACCCTGCTTCTTTGCGTGCTTGCCCAGGGCCTCCGTGACCCCGGAAACAGCAATCTCCTCGACATGACGACAGTCATCGCATATCAGGAGCTGAAACTCATGGGTCCGCTCGGGGTGGCGGCAACCCACATAGGCATTTTCGCTCTCTATGCGGTGAACCAGACCCTGGGCGAGCAGGAAATCGAGGGCTCGATACACAGTCG
>NZ_SLKM01000264.1:0-3478 GCF_007134575.1 Natronospira sp. | reverse complement strand
CCTCTGCCGCGAGCGCCCGACTGGCGTCCCGGCTGCCGCCATCGACGACGATGACTTCCTCCGCACCTTCATCCAGCAGTGCCCGTACGCGCCGGCCGATTCGGTCGGCCTCGTTGAGTACGGGCATAACCACCGAGACCCCATCCCGGGGCCGCAGGCGCGGCCAGCGGCGGGCTCGTTGATACCAGTGGCGGAGCTCATGGGGCTCGTCGACATCATCCAGGGCGGGTAGCCGATGCACGGAAAGTCCCGCCGCACTGGCCCGCGCGAGGGTCTGATCAAGAACTGCCGACCCGCCCCAGGGCATATTGCGGAACAGGCTCGCGGGTGGCGGCACCGACAGACCAATGAGGTAATAGCCGCCGTCATGGGCCGGGCCGAGTACCAGCGCCTTGTCCCGAAGCGCCTCCAGCGCCTGCTGTATGAGCGCGGCATCGAGACCGGGGGCGTCGGTGCCGATGATCAGATGGCGCTGAATGCCATCCTGGTGCCCGGCCCGAAAACAGGCCAGCATCCGCTCGCCCAGGTCGCCCTCGGGCTGGGCCTTGGCGGGTAGCAGTTGGCCGAACCAGTCCTGGGCCTCGTCGACCGCCTTGGTCACCGCCAGGCGGGTTTCCAGGCCGGGACGACGGCACCCGGCCAGGGCGGCCTCGGTGATGGCCCGCAAGGCCATCTGGTGATGCAGGGCGGCAGCCCGCTCGGCGCCCACGCCGGGAATCAGCCGGGTCTTGCTGACCCCGGCCTGGGGCAGACGGCAGAATACCGTCAGCCGCTCGCTGGCGGGCGTCTCAGCCGGCACCCGGCAGCTCGCCGGATTCAAGCAGTTGGCGCACCTCGTCTTCCAGCCCGGTCATGCCGTGCTTGCGGCCAATGTCCAGGGCAACCTCGACTGGCTGGTCCTGCAGAATCCCGGCGCGCAGGGCAAACATGGCCCCCACCCGGTTGCCGCTGGCACAGTGGAAGAGGGCCGGTTCGTCATTGGTCGCCTTCACGGCTCGATCGAAGGCTTCAACGGCGGGGCGGGTGAGCCCGTTTGCGCCATCGACGGGGATATGGATGTAGAGCATGCCCAGATCGGTGACTACCTCGCTTTGGGCCCAGTCATCGAATTCACCCACGCCCCGGAGGTTGACCACCGTGCGAATGCCGGCTTCCTTTGCCTGATAAAGGTCTCTCTGGTCAGGCTGGCCGCCAATCAGGGTTTTTTCGTCAGGCTGTGTCTTGTCGGGGATGTCGGGCATCATTGATTCGTTCTCCGGGCTGGCAGCCACCTGGCCGCCAGCAGCGAGGAATAGCAAGGTTGCAGTAATGGCAAGGATTCGCATGCTTGTTACTCCCGCCGCACTCGCGGCTGTCTGTAGTATTCGGACTTACTGTATATCAGTATAATCTAATACTCAATCCCCTGTCCCGAGAATGCTCTGTTATCCTCCCAAATGATGACCCACGGATAACAGAAGGAGCCCGGCTTGCCCAGCATACAATTCCATGGTGCCGCCGGTGGCGTGACTGGAGCCTGTTTTCTGGTCGAAGCGGCCGGTCGCCGCGTCTTGCTGGACTGCGGCATGGTTCAGGGCAACGCGGAGGAAGAAGGCCGTAACCGCCAGCCCTTTCCCTTCGATCCGGCCGAACTGGACGCCGTGGTCCTGAGTCATGCCCATCTTGACCATTCCGGACGCCTGCCCCAGTTGATTCGTTACGGTTTTCGGGGCTGGATTCATGTCCATAGTGCCGGCCGGGACATCACCGAGATTCTCCTGGAGGATGCGGCGTGGCTGGCCGAGAAGGAGGCCGAGCAGGCATCCCGTGACAGCAATAATAGGGATGAGCCGCCGGTGGAGCCCCTGTTTACGCGGGAGGACGTGGCCCAGTGCCTGGCGCAGATGAGCCCGCTCGACTACGGCAAGCTTTACGAAATCCTGCCGGATATTCACCTCAAGCTCCACGATGCTGGCCATATTCTGGGGTCGGCGGTAGTTGAATTGCGCAGCCAGGAGGGTGGTGCGGAGAAGCGATTGGTCTTCACCGGGGATCTGGGTCAGCGCGGGGGCGCATTGCTGCCGGACTGGAAGCCCCTGGAGCAGGCCGATCTGGTGTTGATGGAAAGCACTTATGGCGACCGCCTTCATCGTAGTCGGAAAGACACCGAACAGGAGATCAAGGAGATCTTGCAGTCTGCCGCCAAGGGGCGTGGCAATGTCCTCATTCCGGCTTTCGCGGTGGGGCGTACCCAGGAGCTGTTATATCTTCTGGGCAACCATTATCAGGATTGGGGCCTGGAGAAATGGCATGTATTTCTCGACAGCCCACTGGGCATTCGCGCCACTGAAGTGCATGCGCGACACCATCGTTATCTGCGCTCGAAGGCAGCTGACTGGGTCCGCCAGACCCGCTTTCGTTTTCCCAATCTGCGCATTACCGAAACCGCCGAGCAGTCCATGGCAATCAATCGGATCCAGAGCGGGGCGATCATCATCGCCGGCAGCGGCATGTGCACGGGCGGCCGCATTCGTCACCACCTCAAACACCAGCTGAGCCGTTCGGTGACACAGATCATGATCACCGGTTTCCAGGCTCAGGGCACACCGGGTCGTCAGCTGGTGGACGGTGCTGATTCCATCAACATCTGGGGTGAGGACATCCGTGTCGGTGCCCAGATTCATACTGTCGGCGGCATTTCCGCCCATGCCGATCGTGACGAGCTCTGTGCCTGGCTGGAGGGTTTTCGCCTGCCGCCGGCCGTGGCTCTGGTGCATGGCGAGGACGAGCCCCGTCAGGCCCTGGCAGCTACCCTCAAGGAGCGTTTTGCCATTGATGCAGCCATACCGGCATTGGGTGATCGGCTCGAGTATTAGCGAACTTCGGACTGGATGTCCTGAGATTGATCCGAATCAAGAAAGTCTTTGAGTTATCTTCTAAGCTATCGTAAGTATTTCAGGGAAGGGGATTCGGGAACATGCTGGCAATCGTATTGCTGTTGTCCGGTGCCTACGCCGCCGAGGATTTTCCAGCAGAGGCCGGTTATGCCCCAGGGGGGGAGCGGGCCTGTGTCATGTGCCACATGCCGGATGATGAGCATCCCCTGGCTGCCATTCGGCATACACCCCATGGCATGTCGGGGGATCCGCGCAGTCCGGCGGCGGGCTTGCAATGTCAATCCTGCCACGGTCCCAGTGCCGCCCACCTCGAAGTGAAGGACGGGGTAAGGCCGCAGACCGCCGTTCCCTTCGACCAGGATACCCCCGCCAAGACAGCCAACCGCGCCTGCCTCGACTGCCATGACGATTACAGTCAGCGTCACTGGCACGGCAGTGGCCACGAATTCGCCGAGGTCACCTGTGCGGACTGTCACCAGTCTCACACGGCCGTGGATCCCATGATGCGCCCCGGGCCTGCTCGCGAGGCGGTTTGTCTTGAATGCCACAGCAATGTCCGCAGCGAGATTCACCGGCCCTCCACCCATCCCATGCGGGCGGGG
>NZ_SLKM01000127.1:0-35895 GCF_007134575.1 Natronospira sp. | reverse complement strand
TGGATCTGGTCTTTGGCTCCAATTCCCAATTGCGGGCGCTTTCCGAGGTCTATGCCCAGTCCGATGCCAGCGAGAAGTTCGTCAAGGACTTTGCGGCTGCCTGGAACAAGGTGATGAATATGGATCGTTTTGATCTGGAGTCATAAGCCGTTGGGACAGGCTTTCAGGAGCCAAACGCCCGGGGGTGCGGCCGGCAACGGCTGCGCCCCTTTTTTCTGGATGAGCGGTGCCGCTCCGCAGCGCTCTGCAAGACAGTTGATTGATCGTGACTCTCGGCGGAGAGACAATACCCGCATGGGAATTGGCTGGAGGTAGAGATGGCCGGAGGCTGGGCAAAAGACGACGCGGTGCAGGAGCAGATCGATGCCTCGGTGGAGGATGCCCTGGCTCGGGCCCGCAGCCGCATGCCCAAGGGCGAGAGCCTGAGTGAGTGCGAGGAATGCGAGGCTCCCATTCCCGAAGCACGCCGCCGAGCCCTGCCCGGCGTGCGCCTGTGCGTCCCCTGCCAGAGCGAACGCGACGAGGGCGAAAAAAAGCAATTCGCCGGCTACAACCGTCGTGGCAGCAAGGACAGCCAGCTTCGTTGAAAAACCGCTGGGCTGTCCCACCCGCTCGGGAAAGCAAGAATCTGCAGCCCCCGTCCCTTCAGCGGTGCCCTGCTGCTAGACTGAGCCATGGAAGTCGAAGGCCGAATCGGCCTTCCAGAGGAGGGTGCCTGCCAAATGCATTTCTTGGATGCCAGCATGGCGGGAGACACCTTCCTCGCCGGCGATTACTCGGTGCCGCTGGTGCTACTCTCCCTGCTGATTGCGATCATGGCCGCTTTCGCCAGCATCAGTCACGTGGACCTCATGCGAGCCACCCGGTCTGCACGGGCCCGTCTCGGCTGGCATCTCAACGGTGCCCTGGCCCTGGGGCTTGGGGTGTGGACGATGCACTTTACCGGCATGGTGGCCTTCCGCCTGCCGGTGGCAATCGAATACCACGCCTTGCTGACCCTCGTTTCGGTCTTCCCGGCCGTCCTGGCAGCCTACCTTGCGCTTGACGTCATTTCCCGCCCCCGCCCCAGCTTCCGGGCGATCCTGTTGGGGGGCGCACTAATGGGCCTGGGCATTGGCGGCATGCACTACATCGGCATGGCCGCCATGGTAATGGAGGCGGCCATGGCCTACCGGCCCGGGCTGGTATTGCTGTCCCTGCTGGTTGCGGTGGTGATGTCCAGCCTGGCGCTGGCGATTCCGCGAGTGATGGGTAAATTCCTTCAGGAGCACCAACTGTACCAACCCCTTGGCTTCAAGCTGGCGAGCGCAACCCTCATGGGCCTGGCCATTTCCAGTCTGCACTATGTTGCCATGGCCGCGACCCGTTTTCCGGCGGGGCACAGCCACGAAGTGGCACTACCCGGCCCCACACTGAACCCGGATCTCGTCGCCAGCCTCGCCGTTGGCAGCAGCCTGTTCATCCTGATCACCTCGACGGTCACTGCCAGTCTGCGACAACGGGTGGAACTGGCGCGATTGGAAGCCGAATCAGCCCGACTTCAGGCCCTGGAGCTGGACGAGCGCTTTACCAAAATCGCCTCCCGTCTGCCTGGGGTGGTGTACCAGTTTCGGATGGCCCCCGATGGCCAGTTGTCCTTCCCTTATGCCAGCGAGGCCATCCGGGATATCTACGGGGTCCCCCCTGAAGCGGTCAGAGAGAACGCCGACCCCATTACCAGGATTATTCATCCGGATGACCTTGAAGGGCTGCTGCAGTCCATCCAGGAATCGGCAGAAACAATGTCCACCTGGGGACACGAGTACCGAGTCATACACCCGGAGCATGGCGAACGCTGGCTCCAGGGTAATGCCTTGCCGGAAAAGGCCGCTGATGGTGCCGTGATATGGAATGGCTTCATAACCGATATCACTGAACAGAAGCAGTCACAGGAGAAAATTCACCAACTGGCCTTCTATGATGACCTTACCGGGCTACCCAACCGTCGCCTGCTGGACTATCGAATGGGCTTGGTCCAGGCCGCCTCCAGCCGCCTGAGAAGCTATGGGGCGATCCTTTTCATCGATCTGGATGACTTCAAGCGGCTGAATGACACCATGGGGCATTCCGTGGGCGATGAACTGCTCAAGACGCTTGCCCGAAGACTGGAGGGGCGCACCCGCTCGGTGGATACCGTGGCTCGCCTGGGCGGGGACGAGTTTGTCGTCATTCTTGACCGCCTGGGCAATAAAGAGAACGAAGCCGCCCAGCGCGCCGGCCTGGTTGCCGAGGACATCCAGGCAATCATTACCCAACCTGTTAACTTACCTCAACACGAACACCGCTGTGCCGCCAGCATCGGCATCACCCTGTTTCAGGGGGACGTTGACAGTCGGGAAGAACTGCTCCGGCGTGCCGATACCGCGATGTACCAGGCCAAGGCAGATGGCCGAAATTCCATTCGATTCTATAACCCTGAATTGCAGCGGCGGATGGAGCGCCAGTTTCGGATGGAAGCCGAGATTCGCCAGGCCATTGATAGCGATCAGTTCTTCCTCCATCTGCAGAAGCAGGTGGGTGGCAATGGCAAGCTAATTGGAGCAGAAGCACTGCTTCGGTGGAACAATCCTTCCCTGGGCATGGTCTCACCCATGGAATTCATTCCAGTGGCCGAGGAAACCGGCTTGATACTGCCACTGGGGAATTGGGTGCTGGAAAATGCTTGTCGCATACTGAAGGACTGGGAACAGGAAGCGGCGACCGCGGACCTGAGTTTGTCCATCAATGTCAGCGCCAGACAGTTCCACCAGAAAGATTTTGTCAGACAGGTTCAGCGTGCAATTGATGAGCATAAGGTATCCCCTGACCGGCTGAAGCTGGAGCTGACTGAATCCCTGGTGCTCGAGGACATTGAAGACAGCATGGACAAAATGGAGCAGCTCCACGCCCTAGGACTGCATTTCTCCATGGATGACTTTGGTACCGGCTATTCCTCCATGGCTTATCTCTCCCGGCTGCCCTTCGATGAAGTGAAGATTGACAAATCCTTTGTCCAGAATGCGGCTCGCGATCGAAACCAGCGGGACTGGGTGATCATCGAAGCCATCATCGGCCTGGCCAGCAACCTCAACATGCGTGTGGTCGCAGAGGGTGTGGAGACACAAACCCAGCAGAGCTATCTGTGCCATCTCGGCTGCCGCTGCTTCCAGGGCTACTTCTATGGCCGACCCAAACCAGTTGAAGAATTCAATGTAGCAATCAAGTCCCAGTTCCATGGCACGGAGTCATCATGAAGCAGTCAACCCCGCCGGCCATTGAGGTCAAGGACCTGTCCAAAACCTATGAGGGTGGGTTCCAGGCCCTGTCAGAGGTCAACCTGAATATCGAGCATGGTGAGATCTTCGCCTTGCTGGGCCCCAATGGGGCGGGCAAGACCACGCTGATCAGCATCCTTTGCGGCCTGGTCACACGAAGCAGTGGAGAAATCCGCATTGGGGGCCATGACATCATTCGTGACTATCGGTCCGCTCGCCAACTGGTGGGCCTGGTACCCCAGGAGCTGGCTACCGACTCCTTCGAATCGGTCTGGGACACGGTGAGCTTCAGCCGCGGCCTGTTCGGGCTCAAGCGCAACGATGCTGTGGTCGCGGGGGTACTCAGGGACCTGTCACTTTATGACAAGCGTGACAAGCAGATCCGGACTCTGTCGGGTGGCATGAAGCGGCGGGTGATGATCGCCAAGGCCCTGGCCCATGAACCCCGCATACTCTTTCTGGATGAGCCCACCGCCGGCGTAGATGTGGAACTGCGCCAGGACATGTGGAATCTGGTCCGGGGCCTCCAGCACAACGGCGTGACCATTATTCTTACCACCCACTACATCGAAGAAGCCGAACAAATGGCCGAGCGGGTCGGGGTCATCAATCACGGACGTTTGCTTTTGGTGGAAGAGACCAGTCAGCTCATGCGAAAGCTGGGGCGGAAACAGCTTACTATCGAGCTGGGCCAGTCGATCAAGCAGGTGCCAGATCAGTTGAATGGTTATCGCCTATCGCTCATCAACGACGGCAGTGCCCTCATCTATGACTATGCCGATGAGTTCAAGGAGAGCGGAATTGCCGACCTGCTGCGCCGCCTCAACCAGGCGGGCATCGTGATCAATGACCTGCACACTGACCAGAGTTCCCTGGAAGACATCTTTCTCGATTTGCTGAAGGATCGACAATGATTCGCAATCCCCGGGCCATTCTGGCCATCTATCTCTTCGAGATGAACCGTACCCGCCGCACGCTGATGCAAAGCATCGTCGCGCCGGTGATCAGCACCTCACTGTATTTCGTTGTTTTTGGAGCGGCCATCGGTTCACGCATCGATGAAATCGGCGGGGTCAGCTACGGGGCGTTTATCGTGCCGGGGCTGATCATGCTGATGTTGCTGACCCAGAGTGTTTCCAACGCCGCCTTCGGTATCTACTTTCCACGCTTTACCGGCACCATCTACGAGATCCTCTCGGCGCCGGCATCGTATCTGGAAGTCATGCTGGGCTATGTGGGCGCCGCGGCCACCAAGTCCATCATTCTTGGGCTGATAATCCTGGGCACGGCCTGGTTCTTCGTGCCCCTGGAGATCGCCCACCCCCTCCTGATGCTGTTGTTCCTGGTACTGACGGCATTTACCTTCAGTCTCCTGGGTTTCATACTCGGCATCTGGTCGGAAGGATTTGAGCAACTACAGTTCGTGCCGCTACTGGTGGTCACGCCCCTGACCTTTCTGGGTGGCACCTTCTATTCCCTGGATGTGCTGCCCCCGGTCTGGCAGACCGTTTCCCTGTTCAATCCGGTGGTTTATCTGGTCAGCGGATTCCGTTGGAGCTTCTACGAAGTGGCCGACGTCCATGTCGCCATCAGTTTCGCGGTGATCCTGGCGTTTCTGGCCATCTGCATTGCCCTGGTGGCCTGGATATTCCGAAGCGGGTATCGTCTCAAACCCTGAATTGGACGAAATTTGATCAACATCAATTATGGAACCTCTAGAGGTTCCCTATTCTCCGCGCCATGGGTGTATGGTGGCGTGAAACGATTGCGCGAGGTTTGAACATGAGCAAGGAAAAAATCCTGGACCAGTTGCTGGACAAAGCCTTCTTCAAGGGAATGGACGAGGCTGACCTGAAATTTCTGGCCGAGAATGCCTCCAGCCGTAACCTCAAGGAAGACGAGGTCCTGTTCCGCCATGGCAACCGGGCCGACAGTTTTTTCCTGGTCACGGGCGGTCGCATCAGCCTTGAGGTGGCTGCCATCGAAGGCCCACCCCTTGAGCTGCAGAACGTGGGCGAGGGCGCCATCATCGGCTGGTCCTGGCTGATCCCGCCCTATCGCTGGCATTTCCAGGCTCGGGCGGAAGAAGACAGCAGCGTCATCCGCTTCGATGGCGATGTCATCTTCGAGCGCTGCGAGAAGGACCCGGATTTTGGCTACGAAATGCTCAAGCGCTTCGCCGGCCTGATGTCGGAACGGGTCAGCTCGGCCCGGGAAAAGATGATGCAGGAGTGGAATCCGCCGGGATTTGCCTGAAACGGCTCGAAGCCTTCAAGGCCTACCTGTCAGCCCGCCGCAGGAGCGGATTCATCCGCGATCGGGGAATCGACGACCCTAGAATCGCGGATGAATCCGCTCCTACATATCTGCCTGCGCGGCCGGCTCTCCCGGCCTCGTCCGTACACGGGCACCCTGATTGCTCTAGAATGCTCTCCTTTGGAACGGACCCCCAACCCCGGGAGCATCCCATGCCACGCATTGTTGCCGCCCTTTTCGCCCTCAGCCTGGCCGCTGCCGCCCTGCCCGCCTGCGCGGCCGACAACGCCGCCCAGGCTGATCCGGGACAGGCGGAACACTACGTCCTGGCCGGACAACTGCTGGACCCGAAGACCGGCGATGTGCGGGACGACCAGCTGATCGGCATTGCCGAAGGGCGGATCGTCTCCGTCAGCCAGCGTGACGCCGTTGAGCTGGACGAGGACGGCAAGGTCATCGACCTGAGCGACCGATTCGTCCTGCCCGGGCTGATCGACACCCATGTCCATCTGACCAACGATGCCAGCGTTCAGGGCCACGCCCGCCTGGGGCGGGGCAGCCATCGGGCCGCGCTTTACGGGGTCAGAGCGGCGAGAAAGAATTTGGAGGCAGGCTTTACCACCGTGCGCAATCTCGGTGCGCCAGCCTTCGCCGATATTGCTATTCGTGATGCCATCGAAGCCGGCGACTTCCCCGGCCCGCGCATGCGCGTGGCCGGCCAGTCCCTTGGCATGACCGGGGGCCATTGCGACAGCACACTGCTGCCACCGGACTTCGAACATCGCGGTGGTGGTGTGGCCGACGGGCCCTGGGCCGCCCGTGAGCAGGTTCGCAAGAATCTCAAGTATGGCGCCGACACCATCAAGTTCTGCGCCACCGGCGGGGTCATGTCCAAGGGCACCGCCACCGGCGCACGCCAGTACACCCTGGAAGAAATGGAAGCCATCGTTGACGAGGCCCATGCCCTTGGCATGCGGGTGGCCGCCCATGCCCACGGCGATGCCGGCATCAAGCTGGCCATCAAGGCCGGGGTGGATTCGGTGGAACATGCCAGCCTGATTTCCGATGAAAGCATTGCCCTGGCGCGCCGCAACGGAACGGCCCTGTCCATGGACGTCTATGTCTCCGACTACATCCTGGGCATGGGCGAGGAAGTGGGCATGCTGGAGGAAAGTCTCGAAAAGGAGCGGGAAATCGGACAGGCCCAGCGGGACAGTCTGCGTCGGGCCCATGAAGCCGGGGTTCGAATCGTCTTTGGCAGTGATGCCGGCGTCTATCCCCATGGTCAGAACGGCAAGCAGTTTGCCCGCATGGTGGAAGCCGGCATGAGTCCCCTGGAGGCCATCCAGGCCGCCACCATCCACGCCGCCGACCTCCTGGACTGGTCCGATGAAATCGGTCGTATCGAACCCGGTTTTCATGCCGACTTCATTGCCGTGGACGGCAGCCCCCTGGACGATGTCACCCGACTGGAATCGGTTCGCTTCGTGATGAAGGCCGGCGAAATCCACAAGCGCTAAAACATTTGCTGACGTGAATCATGAGGCTGATCTATCGCCTGCACCGCTGGATCGCCCTGGGCCTGGGCGCCCTGTTCGTGCTCATTGGACTGAGCGGCAGCCTGGTCGTGTATCAAAGCGAACTGGACCGGGTTCTCAATCCTGAGCTGTTACGCGGCAGTGGCGCCGCAGAACCAGTCAGTGCCGAGCAGGCCCTGGGGGCGGTGGAGGCTGTCGCCGGAGACGATGAGGCGGTGACCTTCCTGTCCCTGCCTTCGGCTAGCCAGGACGTCTTCCGGGTCTATATCGGCACCCCGGAGCGCATTTTCGATCGTCTGGCAACGGTAGACCCGGCCTCAGGCGAGCTCATGGGCATCCGGCCCGTGGGCGAGGGCCTGATGCGCTTCATCCATGTACTCCATTTTCAACTGCACCTGGGCAGTCAGGGTCAGACCGTGGTGGGCTTGCTGGGCCTCTGCCTGCTCTTTTCCCTGCTTACCGGCACCCTGATCTGGCACCGCCGCCGGCACACAGGCCGCCCTGCCCAAACCATCCATCATGGCCTGGGACTCTACGCCGGCCTGCCCCTGCTCCTGGTCGCGGTCAGCGGCATCCTGCTGGCCCTGCCCCAGTACACCCGGCCCATGGTGGAGACTGTCTCGCCCCTGTCAGGGCTGGACCTGCACCACCACTCTCTGGTGGCGGACAATGGGCGAGACATTGGCCTCGAGCAGGCCATGGATCTGGCACAAGCCACGATGCCGGACGGCGATGTCCGCAGCATTGGGCTGCCCCGCGGCCCCGAGGGGGTCTACCGCATCACGGTACGGGAAGGGGAAGCTGCCGGATGGCTGCCAGGCAGCGGTCACGTGGTGCTGGACCGCTACAGCGGCAAGATGCTGGCGGAACGACACTGGAGCGATGCCAGCGGCGGTGACCGCTTCATGACTGCCTTGCGCGCCATCCACGGCGGCAACTTTCTGGGTGGCTGGGGCAAGGCCCTGGTGGCCCTGATCGGCATGCTGCCCCTGCTGCTCTATCTCACCGGGATTCGGCTGTGGCTGAGACGTCGCACCATCGGGCAATGATTTCATGCAATTGCTGCAAGCCGTCGGTGAGTGCCGCCGGGCCGGGCTGCAGGATATTCACGGATTTGATTTCGTGCAGCTCATTGTCACGGACCGCCGGGATGCGATCGAAGCCCGGCCGTTCACAAACCTTCTCGGGGCGGAATTTCTTGCCGCACCAGGAACCGATGATGATATCCGGCTGACGCTCGATGACCGTTTCGTAGTCCGGGATGATCCGGTTCTTGCCCAGGGCCTCTTCCTTGAGTTCGGGAAAGCAATCCTCGCCGCCGGCGATTTCAACCAGTTCCGAGACCCAGCGAATACCGGAGAGCATGGGCTCATCCCATTCCTCGAAATACACCCGAGGTGTTTTCGGCAAGGCCGCCGCCTGGGCACGAATCTTTTCCACTCCGCCGCGCAGCTCATCTACCAGAGCCCGGGTCTTTTCCTGGCAACCGATCATGCCCCCCAGCATGGAGATCATTTGGAAAATCTCGTCCACGCTGCGGTGATTGAAGATATGGACCTCCACGCCATGCCGAATGAGCTCGGTGGCGATCTCCGCCTGCAGATCGGAGAAGCCGAGAACCAGATCCGGCTCAAGATCCAGAATCTTGTCGATCTTGGCGCTGAGAAAGGCCGAAACCTTGGGCTTTTCCTTGCGTGCCCGGGCCGGGCGCACGGTAAAGCCCGAGATCCCCACGATGCGCCAGTCCTCTTCCAGCAGATAGAGGGTCTCGGTGGGTTCCTCGGTCAAGCAAACGATACGTTCGGGATAATCACTCATGGGCCCATGATAAGGATTACAGCCGTCAATGCCAGAGCCGGGAAAGCGAAGCACATGCTTCCCGCCTCAAGAGTCGATATGATGGCGACTGATGCTTGGCGGATTCCATGGCGCGGAGGCAGGCCCCCATGAAGCAGCTCAACCCCGGCTCCCGATTCACCCAGTGGTTGTGGACTGTGCAGATCCAGGATCTGCCCAGCCGCAAGATGGCCTGGATGGTGCGGATTGCACGGGTGATTCATGCCGGCATGCGCGACGCCTCCATTGGGCAGATCAATCTGCGGGCCATGAGCCTGGTCTATACCTCGCTGCTCTCCATCGTGCCTCTGCTGGCCTTCAGCTTTTCGGTGCTCAAGGGCTTCGGCGTGCACAACCAGCTGGAGCCGGTGCTTCAAAGAACCCTGGAGCCCCTGGGGCCCAGGGCCGACGAAGTCACCCAGACCATCATGGACTTCGTGGACAACATTCAGGTGGGCATCCTCGGCTCGGTGGGCCTGCTGCTGCTGGTGTATGTGGTCTACTCCCTGTTGCAGAAAATCGAAGCGGCCCTGAATGAATCCTGGAACATTCGGCGCCAGCGGGGCATGGCGGAGAAGTTCAGCAATTATCTCAGTGTCGTGCTGGTGGGCCCGGTGCTGGTGTTCTCGGCGGTGGGTGTCACCGCCACCTTCTCCAGCCACACCCTGGTCCAGCGGATATCGGAGGTGGAGCCCTTCGGGACCTTGATGGTCTGGTTCAGCACCCTGATGCCCTATTTGCTGGTGGTGGCCGCCTTTACCTTCATCTATGTCTTTGTCCCCAACACCCGGGTCAAGCTCAAGGCCGCTCTCACCGGCGCCGTCATTGCCGGCCTGGCCTGGCAGACCACCGGCTGGGCATTTGCCCAGGTCATCGCCACCTCGGCCCGCTACACCGCCATCTATTCCGGCTTCGCGGGTCTGCTGTTCTTCATCATCTGGCTCTATCTGAGCTGGCTCATTCTGCTGTTCGGCGGCAAGATCGCTTTCTATATCCAGAATCCCCAGTTCGTCACCCGACTGCCGCCGGCAACCGGCGCCACCCACCGAGAGAAAGAGGAGCTGGGCCTGGCGGTGATGTATCTCATTGCCCGCAGTTATCTGCGCGGTGAACGCCCCTGGACGTTCGAAACCCTCTGTCGAGAGTTGCATGTTCGCGGCGACGTGCTGGAAAGCGTGGTGGATCGACTGGAAATGGCCGGCCTGATCATTAGCACCGAGGGTTATCAGCCCGGCTTCCTGCCCGGCCAGGACCTGGCCCGGATGCGCTTGCAGAAGATCCTGGATGCCAGCCGCGGCTACCAGCAGAGCGATGATCCGGAAGCACAGATGCGCTCCCTCAAACCGGTCGGCGGGCTGATGAACAGCCTGGAAGGGGCCATGCGCGACCAATTGGGACAAAAGACCCTGCGTGACTTTGTGGAGGAAACAGAGGACAGCTAAACGCGGATGGCACTTGCGTAGTTTCGCCCTCTTACAGGGGCCGTCAGCATATCCCTACACGCCCCATCACGATCTGCTGATTACGCCAAAGCCGAGCCCTGCGTATCGTTATACCCACAGCGCGGGCATTGGCGGAAAGGGGGGAGTCAATGCCGGGGGCGTCGGCCAGGGACTGGCACGATCCCCGACCAGGATGGTCATCCGGCATGATGAATGCCATGCCCGCGCGACAGTCCAGGAGGGGCTGGGGCCGGTTCAGGCCGGCGGATCAGGGATGATCCAGAGTGGGCAACTCAGGCGCCCAGGATGGGCAACCCCGGGACGGGGTCTGGCAGGGAGGCCCAGCGACAACCAAGGCTCGCCAGGGAAGGTGTCGAGACGCCGCGAACAGAACTCAGGCTGTTCGCGGCGTTTTTTTTACTCCCAATCGAAGCGCGGCAGATCCATGAAGGCCTGGCGGAGATTGCGGGACCAGGCATCCTGCATGCGGCGCCAGAAGGGATCGTCTTCCTCAAAGCGCAGCCGGGGATCGAGGCGATGGCTGTCGGCCTGATAGAAGGCCAGTTCCACCGGCGGCCCGACGCTGAGATTGGAGCGCATACTGGAATCCAGGGAAACCAGGGCGCAACGGGCGGCCATTTCCAGACTCATGCCGCTTTCCACGATACGATCCAGGATGGGCTTGCCGTATTTGGTCTCTCCGGCCTGCAGAAAGGGCTTTTCCTCACTGACCCGGATGTAATTGCCTTCCGGGTAGATCAGATAGAGATTATGGCTTTCCTGGCCGATCTGGCCGGCCAGGATGAAGGTTGCCTTGGGCCGAAAGTCCGCCTGAGTGGCCCCTTCCGGGCCCCTCTGTACTCGCGTGCTGATGGCACCGATGTACTCGGCCACGTCTTCCAGATGATCGAGGCGGTTGATCGAGGTCTCGGCCTCGGAGTCATCGAGGTCACGCTGGATACGGCTGGTGACCGCCTGGGTGGTGGCCAGGTTGCCGGCCGAGAGCAGCACCATGCAACGATCGTCACTGGTGGGCAGCTCATGCATCTTGCTGTAGACGCTGACATCATCCACCCCGGCACTGGTGCGCGAGTCGGAGGCCACCAGGAAGCCGTTGTCGGTACGTATGGCTAGACAGTAAGTCATGACGGTGCCACGGGCCGGTCAGTCGCCGGCAATGGTCATTTCCTCGATCAGGAGCGAACCGGTGAGCACGCTGGCGCGGTGGTCCACATCATCACCGGCGGCGACGATGCCACGAAGCATGTCCTTGAGATTACCCGCGACGGTGATTTCCTCCACCGGATGGACGATCTCGCCCTGCTCCACCCAGAATCCGGCCGCGCCACGAGAGTAATCCCCCGTCACGCCGTTGATTCCCTGCCCCATCAGCTCGGTAAGCAGAAGGCCGGTATCCATCTCCCGCAGCATTTCCTCAAAACCGCGGCTGGGCCCGACCAGGGAGAGATTGTGGACGCCGCCGGCATTGCCGGTGCTCTCCAGCCCCAGTTGACGGGCACTGTAGCTGTCCAGCACATAGCGGGACAGGCGCCCGGATTCGACCAGAGGATTATCCTTCAGGGCCACGCCTTCGCCGTCGAAGGGGGAACTGCCGAGAGCCCTCGGCAAATGGGGATACTCCACCAGACCCAGCCACTCCGGCAGGACCTGATTACCCACGGCATCCAGAAGCCAGGAGGCCCGACGATACTGGGAGGGCCCGGAAGCCGCGCCCACCAGAGTGGCGATCAGCCCCCGCGCCAGCGGCGCGGGGAACAGTACCGGCGCCTTGCGGGTGCTGAGTCGACGGGCACCCAGGCGGCGGACGGTTCGCTCCCCGGCCCGGCGTCCCACGGCCTCGGGTGATTCCAGGGCAGAGGAAAGCCGTGCCGAGGAATACCAGAAATCCCGCTGCATGCCCTGCTCGTCCCGAGCGAGAACACTACAGCTGATGCTGTGATTGGTGCCCTCGTAGCTGCCGAGAAAGCCATGACTGTTGCCACAGACCCGGACGCCGTGGTGAGTATCCACGCTGGCACCATCGGAGTTATCGATGCGACGGTCGAAATCCCGGGCGGCCTGCTCACAGCGCTGGGCCAGGTCGATGGCCATTTCCGGGGACAGGGCCCAGGGGTGACAGAGATCCAGATCCGGCCAGTCCCGCGCCAGGCGCTCGGCGGGCGGCAGGCCGGCATGGGGATCGGCCTGGGTAAAACGGGCGATGTCGCAGGCCTTGGCCACCATTTCCCGGATGGCCCGGTCGCTCAGGTCGGAAGTGTTGGCGGCCCCCTTCTGCTGGCCGAAATAGACGGTGATTCCGATCCCCCGGTCCTGACGGTATTCCAGGGTCTCCACCTCACCCAGGCGGACACTCACGCCCAGGCCGGTATCCACACTGGCGCCACTTTCCGCGCCATCGGCACCCCGGCGCCGGGCCTCGGCCAGGGCCTGATCGACGGCGGCCTCGAGGTCCTGGCGACCCAGGGAACTTGTGACCTCGGCGGTCTCGGACATGAATCGACTCCGCTTGCTGGGCTGCAAAGTGTCGGGATTCTAACAGAGCCGGACAGGAATGGATGAATCGGCCCGGGCCTAGGCGGACCGCTCCGCCTCCACGACCTCGTGAATGTAGCGCAGCTTGGCCACCACGCTGTCATTGAGCACATAGGGATAGGCATCCCGCATGCCCATGCTTCGGTTCATGAGGTTAATGTTGATGCTGACCCGACTCCAGACCCGGATCAGCTCATCAAAGTCCCTCGGGAGACTGACCCCCATGTCCAGGGCATGGGCGGTTTCCAGGGCATCGGTGATCTGCAGATAATGCCCCCAGCACTCGGCCCAGTCCTCCCAGGGATGGGCCGCGGCATAGGCACTGATGTAGTGCTGCTGCCAGTTTGCCGGTGGCCCCTGCTGATAATGGCGGCGCAGGGAAGACTGGTAATCCTGACGCTCGTCACCAAAGACCTCGCGAAAACCGGCCAATCGCCCGCCTTCCAGAATCAGTCGATCCCAGAAATAGTGACCGATCTCGTGGCGGAAGTGCCCCAGCAGGGTGCGGGAGGCCTCATTCAATTGCTGACGCAATGCCTCGCGGGCCGCATCATCGGCTTCGATGATATTGATGGTGATCAGGCCCTTTGCATGGCCGGTGAACACCTTGCCGCCGGACCAGGATGAGTCAACGAATTCCTGGGTCGGCTGCTGGTCTTCCATGAAGGCGAAGGCCAGGCCAGTGTGCGGATCATCCCGCTTGGCGAGAAAGGGCAGACCCAGGCGGAGCAGATCGTAAATGACCCGGCGCTTCTCGCGCTCCACATTGAGCCATTTGTCACGGTTACCGGGCCGGTCCAGATTGGGGATGATGCGATTCATGCGGCAGGCCACGCAGTAACGCTCACCATTATCACTGACCACCATCCAGTTGCAGACATTTTGCTCACTGTAGTTGCGGCAGCGGTGATACTCCCCCATCTCGCCCTCGGGAGTGTGGGCCCGCCAGAGATCGTTGCCTCCTGGCAGGGGCTCGAGCGCCGCCTGTGTAAGACGCTCCGGCAGGAAACCCAGGCGCCGGCCACAGGCCAGACATTGGTCATTTTCGAAATAGACCGGGTTGCCGCAAGCGCAACGGTAGATGTTCATGCCGCCCTATCCAGCAGGAAGTAGGTGTTGGCAATCTCAGCATGGAGTCGGCTCAGCTCCACCTGCAAGTCGTCCAGGAATTCATGCAGACCGGACTCCGCCAATTCCGGTACATTGGCTTCCTGGATCCGGCGCTTCATGCGCGTGACGCTGCGCAAGGGTCCATCATTCCGTGGCAGATCATGCAGACAGGCCTCCACCTCGCTCATGCAATGGAGCAGTGCCCGTGGCAATTTCGGGTCCTGAAGCAGATACCGCAAGACGTCCGAACCCCGCACCCTGACCCGTACATTGCGCCGATACATCTGATAGGCGGTCAGGGACTTGAGCACGCTCATCCACTGGATGTTTTCAAAAGGCGTGAGATCCTCCGCCCGGTGGGGCAGGAGATCTTCTGAACGCACGTCCAGGATGCGGGTCCCCATGTCCGCTCGTTCCAGATTACGACCGATGCGGATGAACTCATAGGCTTCGTCATGGCTCATGGTGCCGGCCAACAGGCCGGTGAGTTGCTGGCAGCGCTGAATCACGCCGCGCAGAAAATCGTAGCGCTTGCGCTTGGCAATGCCACCCTTGAGTTCCTGACGGGCATGGAGGTAGAGATCGTTGACCTGCTCCCAGCCTTCCCGGGGGACCAGGTCGCGAGTGGAGCGCAGATTCTCACGGGCCATGAACAAGGCGCTGAGAATGGAGCCCGGGTTACGCCGGTCGGCAATGATGAAGCGAGTGACATTTCGCTCATCCATCTCATCACCGAACAGCTTGGCAAAGGGCGCTTCGCTGCCGGTGATAGCGATCAGGGGCTCCCAGCCCAATTCCACCGACCGGGGCAGGTCCATAATCAAATTGGAATGGACGTTGACCAAACGCGCCAGGTCCTCCGCTCTTTCCATGTAACGGGCAGTCCAGTAAAGGCTTTCGGCCACTCTCGACAACATGACTCAGCCCCCTATCGCCTTCTTGGCGGTATCAACAATCCAGGTATCCTTGCTGCCGCCCCCCTGGGATGAGTTCACCACATAGGAACCTGACTTGAGAGCCACCCGGGTAAGCCCCCCTGTGGTGATATTGGTTTCCTGTCCGCTGAGAATGAAGGGACGCAGATCCACGTGCCGGGGCGCCACCTTGCCATGACCATCGATGGTTGGGGTGGTGGAAAGCTGGATCAAGGGCTGGGCAATGAAGTTGCGAGGGTTGCGGCGGATCTGTTCGGCGAAATCCTCCCGCTCCTTACGACTGGCCTGCGGCCCCATGAGCATGCCGTAGCCACCCGATTCGTTGGCCGGCTTGACCACCAGCTTGTCCAGGTTATCGAGGACATACTCGCACTGCTTTTCATCATGGCAGACATAGGTGGGAACATTGTCCAGGATGGGCTTCTGATCCAGGTAGTAACGGATCATGTCCGGCACATAGGCATAGACCACCTTGTCATCCGCCACACCCGCACCCGGTGCATTGGCCAGGGCCACATTGCCGGCCCGCCAGGCGCGCATCAGCCCGGGCACACCCAATACCGAGTCCGGGTTGAAGACTTCCGGGTCCAGGAAAAGATCATCAATGCGGCGGTAGATCACATCAACCCGGGTCAGCCCCTCCACGGTGCGCATGTAGACACAGTCATCCTCGGTCACCACCAGGTCTCGCCCCTCCACCAGTTCGGCACCCATCTGCTGAGCCAGATAGGCATGCTCGAAATAGGCGGAGTTGTAGATCCCCGGGGTCAGTACGGTAACCACGGGATAGTCCTGGGGACGCGGTGACATGGAAGCCAGCATGTCGAATAGCTGGGCAGGATAATCATCCACCGGGAGAATGTTCTGATGCTCGAAAATCTCGGGGAAGGTGCGTTTCATGACATGCCGGTTCTCCAGCATGTAGGAAACGCCGGAGGGCACTCTCAGATTGTCTTCAAGCACATAGAAACGCCCATCATTGTCCCGGATCAGGTCACTGCCGCAGATGTGGGCCCAGATGCCCAGCGGTGGCTCCACCCCCACGCATTCGGCCCGGAAATTACCGGAGGTCTTGAGGATCTCTTCGGGGAAGACCTTGTCCTTGACGATGCGCTGTTCATGATAAATATCATTGATGAAAAGATTCAGAGCCTGAACGCGCTGGGCCAGGCCGGCCTCGGTCTTTTGCCATTCCCGGGCCGGGATGATGCGCGGGATGATGTCGAAGGGCCAGGCCCGGTCAATGCTGCCACCCTCGGTGTAGACGGTGAAGGTAATCCCCATCACCAGGATGGCCAGCTCCGCGGCATCACGCCGTTCCATCAGCTCTTCATCGCTGAGCTGGCGGAGCCGCTTGCACAGCTCCCGGGCGGCGGCCCGGGGATGACCGGGGGAACTGATCAACTCATCATAGAATTTTCCGGGGTCGTACTGTTTCCAGTCGATTGGCATTGACGGTACTTCCCTTGGCCAGAGACATGAAATGAAAAGCAACGCCTGATATAAGCTACGCCGATTGCCTCCCGGTTGGAACAGCGACTGGTCACCCCATCCCCGCCCAATGCTATGATTCCCCCGTCATCCGTGACGGCCACAGCCTGTCACGGGATCCCCGGACCAGATATTCAGGAGTTCACCATGCGCAAACTGATAGCAAGCATTGCCGTGGTCCTTGCCGCGGGCCTGGCTGCCTGCGAAGCGGAAGAGAGCGGCAATGCCGCACCGGCAGCGGATGCCGAACGCCCCATCGGGCTCGCCGTTCACGGCGGCGCCGGCACCATGGACCGCGACGCCATGAGCGAGGAACAGGAAGCGGAATACCACGCCGCCCTGGAGGCGGCCCTGGAAGCCGGCTACACCATTCTGGACAACGGCGGCGACAGCCTGGATGCAGTCCAGGCGGCCATCCGGGTACTGGAAGACAGCCCCCTGTTCAATGCCGGTCGTGGCTCGGTCTTAACCAGTGACGAGCGCATCGAAATGGATGCTGCCATCATGGACGGTCGCACCCGCAATGCCGGCGCCCTCACCGGCGTACGCACCATCCGCAACCCCATCGACCTGGCACGGGTGATCATGGATGAGTCCCCCCATGTGTTCTTTTCCGGCGAAGGCGCGGAAACCTACGGCCAGGAATTCGGCCTGGCCACCGAGGACCCTGAGTGGTTCGAGACCGAACACCGTCGCGAGGCACTCCATCGGGCCCAGGAACGGGAAGCCGAACAGGGTGAGGAATTCCGCAGTCAGCGCGAGAATGTCGAGTTCAACCTCGGGACCGTGGGTGCGGTCGCCCTGGATCGGCAGGGCAATGTGGCAGCCGGGACTTCGACCGGCGGCATGACCAACAAGCGCTTCGGCCGCATCGGTGACGTGCCCATCATCGGCTCCGGCACCTATGCCAACAACGAGACCGGCGCCTTCTCCGCCACCGGCCATGGCGAATACATCATGCGTGCCGTCACCCTGCATGACATTTCCTCGCTGATGGCCTACCGGGACAAGAGCGTGGAAGAAGCCGCCGATCATGTGGTCAACAGCAAGCTGGTGGAGATGGGCGGCAACGCCGGCGTGATTGCCATTGACGCCAAGGGCAACATCACCATGCCCTTCAACACCAGTGGCATGTACCGGGGCAGCGTGGACAATGAGGGCCGCGTCCACACTGCCATCTTTGCCGACGATGACTGACCCCCGGGGGACGGGCGGTGGCGACCGCCCGTCCCGCTCTCACCGCAAGCGCGAGGCCGAGGAGCGACAGACCCTGGGGATCCGCCTGGCCGAACTTCCGGACAGCACCCTCGACGAGCTGGGCCTGCCGGATGAGCTGCTTGCCGCCATCCGCCGCATCCGCCACATGCGACGTGGCGGTGGACTGCGCCGTGAACGTCAGCGTATCGGTACACTCATGCGCAAGCTGGATCCGGCGTCCATCGAAGCGGCGCTGCGCCAGCGTGAGGCGGATCAGCGAACGGCCGCACGCGCCTTTCATCGCCTGGAACGCCTGCGGGACGGGCTGATGGAGGGCGAGACCGAGGTGGAGGCCGAACTGAAAGGGCTGCTTGAGGCGGACGACTTCGCCGAAGCCAGTCGTCTGGCCCACCATGCCCGCCAGGAGGAGATCCACGGACAGCCGCCGGCGTCGGCTCGCACCCTGTTCCGGCTGCTGCGTGATCGACTCGCTTAAGCCGCATTACTCGCCCTGTTTACCGGATTTGCGTACAATAGACCGTTTTTAGCCCGGCCCGGCCGGCCCCCTTTGCGGGCGCCGCTGCCCGTCGGGCCTTTCGTGGTGATGTCATGGAAACAGGGAAGCAGGCATTGGTCGGGATCATCATGGGCTCCCAGTCGGACTGGGAAACCATGCGGCATGCGGTGGAAACCCTGGAGAAGCTGGGCGTGCCCTGCGAAACCCGGGTGGTCTCCGCCCACCGCACTCCGGATCTGCTGTTCGAATACTGCGCCGAGGCCCGGGATCGCGGCCTGGAAGTCCTGATTGCCGGGGCTGGCGGCGCCGCCCACCTGCCGGGCATGGCCGCCGCCAAGACGCCTCTGCCGGTGCTGGGCGTGCCGGTGCAGTCCAAGGCACTCAATGGCATGGACTCCCTGCTTTCCATAGCCCAGATGCCGGCCGGCGTGCCGGTGGGCACCCTGGCCATCGGCAAAGCGGGCGCCACCAACGCCGCCCTGCTCGCGGCGGCCATGCTGGCCAACCACTACGATGAAGTTCGCGAGGCCCTGGACGATTTCCGCGCCGCCCAGACCCAACGCGTTCTGAGCAATCCCGATCCGCGACCGGAATGACAGCCCGGAGACCACGGCAATCATGAGCATTGGAATCATCGGCGCCGGCCAACTCGGCCGCATGATGGCCCTGGCCGGCTATCCCCTTGGCCTGCGCTTCACTTTTCTCGACAAGAGCGAGGACAGCCCCGGCGCCCAGGTGGGCGACATTGTGCTCGGTGATTTCATGCAGGCCGAGGACATCCGCCGGCTGGCCGGACAGGTGGAACTGCTCACCTACGACGTGGAAAACGTCCCCGTTGAGGCCCTGGAAGCCGCGGCGTCCGGTATCCCCGTCCACCCCGGCCCGGCCATCCTCGGGGCGGCCCAGGATCGGCTGCGGGAAAAGGAATGCTTCGCCCGCCACGGGATTGAAACCGCCCCCTATCGCTCGGTGGACAGCCTGGCGGAACTGGAGTCGGCGGTTAAAGCACTCGGCTTGCCGGCCATGCTCAAGCGTCGACGGATGGGCTATGACGGCCGTGGCCAGCAATTGATCCGAAGCGAGGCGGAGATTGCCAAGGCCTGGGAGGGCCTCTCCGGCGCGCCCCTGATCCTGGAAGGCTTTGTCGACTTCGAACGCGAAGTCTCCCTGATCGGTGTGCGCAACCGCTCCGGCGATACCCGCTTCTACCCCCTGAGCGAGAACCGCCACGAGGACGGCATCCTGCGCCTGTCCATTGCGCCTGCCGCCGACCCGGCGCTGCAGGCCACGGCGGAGAAGCAGCTCGCGGCGCTGATGGAGGCCCATGACTATGCGGGCATCCTGACGGTGGAATATTTCGAGAAGGCCGGCCGCCTGATTGCCAATGAAATGGCCCCGCGGGTGCACAATTCAGGGCACTGGACCATCGAGGGCGCCGCCACCAGCCAGTTCGAGAACCACCTGCGTGGCATCCTCGACCTGCCCCTGGGCTCCACCCGCCCCCGGGGCGTCTCGGCGATGATCAACTGCCTTGGGCGCATGCCGGCCCTGGAAGGGGTGATCCGCCACGAGGACGCTCACTACCACGATTACGGCAAGGCGCCCCGCCCCCGCCGCAAGCTCGGCCACATCACCGTCGTCCGCGACGACCGCGCCAGCCTGGACGCCGTCATCGACGAACTCCTGCCCCTGGTGAAGGCGGCCGAACAGGCATAGCCCGGTACACCCGGGTCAGCGCGGGACTTGTGCACACAGAGGGCGCGGTCAGGCTACCAGCCCCAGGCGGCGACCGGCTTCCACGGAGCTGATGGCCATGACCAGGCGCTGCAGGGCGTCCCAGGGATTGCCGCAGCGAGCACCCTTGGCCATGGCGTCCAATTCCCCGGCTTCGGCCAGCAGGGCCAGCCAGCGGGTCTCGTTGTGACGCTTGAGCGCCTTCTCCACCAGCCCACGGCGACTGGCCCAGACACGACGGGTGACATCGTCCAGGCGCCGGCCCCGGGCCAGGCCCGAGGCCATGTCGGCCATGGCGCGGATCTCGCGGGCCAGGACCCAGACCAGCAGTGGCGGTTCCACGCCTTCACCATGCAGCCCCTCAAGGATCTTGACCGCCCGCGCCGTCTGCCCGGCAAGCGCGGCATCGGCAAGCTGGAAGGGATCGTAGCGAGCGCTATCCACCACCGCGCCACGCACGGTCTCGTCGTCCACCACGCCCTCGCCAAGCAACAGGCGCAACTTCTCGATTTCCTGTGCGGCGGCGAGGAGATTGCCCTCCACCCTTTCAGCAATGAAACGGGCCGCATCCCGGGACACCTGGAGGCCAGCCGCAATCATCCGCTGCTGCACCCACTGGGGCAGCTGATGACGGGGCACCGGCCAGACTTCCACCATCACGCCGGCGGACTCCAGCGCCTTGACCCATTTGGCATTGCGCTGGCTGCGATCCAGCTTGCCGCTGATCACGATCAGGGTATGGTCCTCGGGCGGACGCTCGGCCCAGTCAGTCAGGGCCTTGCTGCCTTCCCGGCCGGGCTTGGCCGACGGCAGGCGGAGTTCCACCAGGCGTTGCTGGGCGAACAGGGAGAGGCTGGCGGCGGAATCACTGAGGGCCTGCCAGTCAAAATCCTTTTCGGCCATGAAGCTCGTGCGTTCCTCCACACCGGCCTCGCGGGCCTTGCGTCGCACGCTGTCAGCAGCTTCATCAACCAGCAAGGGCTCATCACCGGCAATGAGATAGACCGGCGCGAGCTGCTTGTTCAGGTGTTGGCCTAGCTGTTCGGGTCGCAGTTTCATGGTCTTGGGCTACAGGGGATCAGCCACCCATGATAACGCCTATTCACCAGGCGCGCCGGCCACCCGGGCGGCCCGGTGGGCGAACAGCCGGAGCAGGGCCAGGGCGGCCAGACAGAGGGTCAGGGTAGGCCCGAAGGGCTGATCCAGCAACATGGACAGCACGAAGGCGAGCAGATAGCAGCCCACGCCCAGTGCCACGGTCAAGGCCAGGGCCCAGCGCCAGCCCCGGACCAGCACGAAAGCGACCCAGGCTGGAACAAAGAACATGGCAAAGGCGCTCATGGCGCCCATGGCCAGGGTGCCCAGGACGGCAGCCACCACCACCAAGGCCCCGAACAGGAGCCGATGGGGCCAGGCCGGAATGCGATTGGCGGAAAAATGGTCCGGGAAGAAACGCTCGGCCAGCAGCCGTGGCGACAGCCAGCTCAAGGCAAACAGGAGCACCGCCACCAGGGCCAGGGAGCCGATGAGATGCGGCGTGCTGGTGAAATAGAGCTGGCCTCGCAACAAGGCCTCGCCCACCACTTCACCCTGATGGGTGTTGGCCGCCAGTATCATTGCCCCGGCCCAACCCAGCAACAACATGAGTCCGTAATGGCTGTTGCTGGCCTTGGGTAGCAGACCCTTGGCAATCGCCGCCAGGGCGGCTGCCAGCAGGGCCCCGGCGAGGGCTGGGATACCGAGCGGCAAGGCCGCTACCCCGCCGGCTGCCGCCATATGGGACAGACCCATGGCCGCCAGCCATTCCTCCCGCATGCGGAGGTAGGCGCCCAGCAGTGACAGGGCAATGCTCAGCAGCAGGCCAATGACGAAAGGTTGACGAAAAAGAGGGTCAAAAAGAATAAAGTCACTCACGAACCCTGTCCCTCCCCGGGTCGGCCAATCTCAACGATACGGGTGCAGTTTTCTTCCAGGAAGGCCCGCTCATGACTGACCAGCAGGACGGCGCGCGGCGGTCGAGCCGTGCGCAGAATATGGGCAAGGGCTTCGATCGCCTCACCGTCCAGGTTGTTGGTGGGCTCGTCCAGCAGCACCAGCTCCGCGTCACCACCCAGACAGGCCCATGCCTCCAACAACTGGAACTGCCCGCCGCTCATGCGATTGATGGGTCGATACAGGAGCGGCTTGATGATGCCCGGGGCATCGCCGCGATCCGCCCCCATCACCCGTAACAACTCCCGCCCCAGCAAGGGCAATTCCGGTGGCAATTCCGGGCGTTGTTGATGGTGGGTCACGGTCAGGCCATTGCAGCGGACGATCTTACCGGCAAACCGTTTGGCTTCCCCGGTGATGGCCTTGAGCAGGGTGGACTTGCCACAGCCATTGGGCCCCCGCAGGCCAAGCACCTCGCCGGGATAGACGTCAAAAGACACGGGGCCCACGACGGGCCCCGCGTATCCCGCTACCACCTCCTTGACGGCCAGCAGCGCAGTTGTGGCGGTATCAGCGGACACTGGCCAGGGCCTCAACCCAGCGATCAATCATCTCGAAATACTCCTCGGCGTCATCCGCAGTCGTGCTCACCTGGTTGGGCAACTGGCGACTGGGCCAACCCAGTTCACGCTCCAGAAAATCCGCGCCGCGTGAGGGCTGGAAATCCGTATACAGGGTAATCCCGTCCCGGCCATCCAGATCCCGAACCAGGCCTCGCAGATGACGGGCCGTGGGCGGAATCCCCGGCAGGGGTTCCAGATAACCCAGGATGGGGGCATCAATCAGACGCATCAAATAATTGGCGTCCTTATGATACAGCACGGCACCCGGCACATCCTCGGCACGCTCCAACCAGGCCGCGACCCTTTCGTCCGCCATGGCGGCAATTCGTTCCGCATTCTCCAGAAAACGCTCGGCATTGTCCGAATCCAGGCGGCCCAGACGCTCGGCCAGGGCAAAGCCGACCTCGGCCATGCGCTGGGGGTCCATGTAAAAATGCGGGTTGCCGGCCGGGTGCACATCACCACCCGCACGGTCCGCAGCTGCACCAGCCTCGATCAGCTCGATGTGGGCAGCGCCCTCGAAGTAGCCGGTTCGCCCCACCTGCACTCGGGGATTGTTGGCACCCTGGAGGGCGGCCGGCAGCCAGCCTACTTCCAGCTCGGCACCCACGGCCACCACCACATCGGCACGGCGCAGTGCCGCCATCATCGAGGGGCGGGCCTCCAGGTAATGGGCATCCCGATCGGCCGGCGCCATCACCGTCACATCAACGGCATCACCGCCGATCACCCGCGCCAGCATGCCCATGTTGGGCACGGTGGCCGCTACCCGGACTTCGGCACTGGCAGCCACGGCCGCCAGCATCAACAGCATTCCGATAATCACTCGTTTCATGACTCTCTCCTCTACCACCGCCGATCCTGGAACCGGCGGGAGTCTGATTCTTTCTCAATCCATCGGGTAGACAAACCCGGCTTGTTTTCCTCAACAGGCATCAGAATGCGTGGGCACCATGCACACCCAGACTGATGTTGTACTGCAGCATGAACTCCCAGGCCTCATCATCGTGGTGGGCGAAGTCGTTATAGTTGAGCTGCGCTCTGATGCGGGAAAACTCCGTGGGCGCGTAAGTCGTCTGCAGGGCAAAACGCTTGGAGGAACCCAGACTCACCGGCAGGCCACGACCGTCGGGCTGATCTTCATAGGCATCATTGGTCAGACCCAGGGCATCGACCCGCAGGCCCATGTTCCAACGCGGCGCGAAGCCGTAGACCGCCTGGGCATATATACCGTCCTGAACCCATTCCTGATCGACCACGTCGCCATCGGGGTTGCGGGTGGTGGGCTCAAGGGTACCGAAATCAGTGAACTGTCGGCTCTGGTAATGCAGATTCATCTCACGACGAATGTACTCGGTCTGGAACTGAA
This sequence comes from Natronospira sp., assembly GCF_007134575.1. Taxonomy (NCBI): domain Bacteria; kingdom Pseudomonadati; phylum Pseudomonadota; class Gammaproteobacteria; order Natronospirales; family Natronospiraceae; genus Natronospira; species Natronospira sp. The sequence goes on along the minus strand of NZ_SLKM01000127.1, from coordinate 12,069 downwards.
AGCTCCGATGACCATGGATGCCGCCACCGTCGTACTTGTAGACGAGGTCAAAACCATAGAACTTCGCGTCCCCGTCCCAGGTCTCCAAGCGACCGCTGGAATGGGTCTCTTCCATCTGGTGGGCGTCGCTCACACCGCCGAATACCCCGAGTTGCAAGGCATGGTCATAGCCAAGATTGGGTGCCCACTTGGCGAAGGCGGTGATCAGACGCGGAGAGGAAGTCTGGTGCAGCCCCTTGTCATCACGCCAGCGGTTGCGAACCGGCTCTTCAGCCCCCGGATCATCGGGGCCCACATTGGGATCCACGACGTGCCTTGGCAGGACAGTCACCATTTCATGGCGGCCATCACCCACATAGTTGGCCACACCTTCACTCTCGCCGTGGAGCAATTCCAGACCAAAACGGGTGTAGCTGCGAGTGGCCGGCATCCAGGTGAGCTGGATACCGTTTTCGCGCAAGCCTTCCTCACCAAACAGGTTGTCTATAACCCAGGGGGCATCGACGAACTGCCAGTCATGGATATGCTGCTTGTTGATGTAACCCACATCACTCAGGAAGCGACCGGCCTTGATCTGCAGCCCGGCCGGCAGGGAGCGTGTGGTGACATAGGCCTCTTCCAGCTCCACCCCGTTTTCGAACAGGGCTGCCATCACGAACATGTCGAAGTAAGGGTCCACTGTGCCGGAAAAGGACAGCTCCGCTTCGCGGATCTGGAAACCCGACTCCAGGCCATGGCCATGGCCGCCATGGCCATGGTCATGGCCAAAGTCGAAACCGGGGGCATCTTCAACATGACCGCTGAATTCGTTGTAGTAGACCCCGTCCAGAATGACGGAAATGGCCGGGTTGAAGGCAGTGCCGGAAGTGACCTCCTGATCACCACCACCCACTTGCATGGCCCGCATACGGGCCGGCTGGGGGTCCAGGGGATCACGGGCGGGACCGGCCTGGCGTTGCTGCTCGGCTTCGGGGGTGGTCTCAGCCTGGGCCAGGACCTGATCCATGCGCAAATCGCTGTCGTCGGCCTCGGTTGCATCGCCGGCAAACAGCGGTGAGACGGAAAGGCCGGAGATCAGCATCAGGCCAACAATTGTCTGGCTAAGCTTCATTGCTTGTACTCCTGAATAAGGGATGACTTCACGGGAACTCACCGGCACGGGGACATGCCGATGGTTCCGGGTATAAATTTCGGGGATCGATAGGCAGTCGACAGAGACCCTGAACGACCGCATCGCCGGTTCAGATTCCGGGCGGGGCGCGAACGGCGATAGCGTAGTCCGGTATGGACTGGACACGGCCGGATTCAACGGGGGAATTGAGTCCACTCACCGCCATCTGCGGCATGGCAACTGTGAACTCGGCCACCGGCAAGGGGCCGGACTTGGGGGAAAGCAACTGACAGCTCAGGCAATGCTCAACGGCATGCCCGGGCTCACCCACATGCTCCTGGGCATGAAGGGTTTCAGACAGGGGAAGCAACAGACCGGCGACCAGGGCCAGCAGCCAGGCAGTACGCATCAGACTGTGAGACATCCTGATCGTCATGCGATAAGCCCTCGAAACAGGCTGATTGGGGAAGCGCTTGAACTCAGCAGCGGCTGCCGGGCATTTCCAGTGAAACGACCCGCTTGGCACGGAACAAGTTCCGCAGATTGATCAGGTGTGCCACGGTTAGAATCCCGGCACCCATCAGGGTCAGGGTCTGTTCAAGGCCTGTGCTGTGCCAGGCCATGAACTCGAAGGTGGCCACGACCATCAGCACCAGACCCACGACGCCGATGGCCAGGGGCGCACCGTGGCCAGAACAGCGCCAGGCACGGCCCAGAGCATAGAGACTGACCGGCACCACCACGAACAGCATGGCAATGTGAAACCAGTCATCGACGATAGCCAGATTGGCGATCCAGGGCAGAGCGGCGGCCAAAACCGGCAGTGCCGTGCAGTGAAGCACGCACAGGCCGGACATGCCGATGGCGACATAGTCGAATTGCTTGTCCGCAGCCTGACCTGGCATGGGCTTACCTCGGGTCCGGATAATCGTTATGCAATAATATAACACAAATAACTCGGCCGCAATGGCTTGGCGGCGTCAAAAAACGGCAAAAGGACTCAGCGGGCCAGCAATTCCAGCAGGGTCTCGGAGAAGGCCTCCGGGTGGGTCTCCATGGGATTATGGCCGGCCCCATCGATGATCTCGAGGGGGGCATCCAGGGCGTCCTGCAGGCGCCGCCCGTGGGAAATGGGCACCCATTGATCCCGCTCGCCCCAGATCAGGGCCGTTTGCAGGGAGCCGAGCGAGTCCGGGCTGACCGACTCGCGCGAGGAATGCAGATAACGGATCACCGCTGCCGGCCGGCCACGTGTACGCAGGGGGGCAAGATAGCCGGCCACCGCTGCATCCGAGGGCGGCTTGCCATAGGCCGATTCCAGCGCCCTTGCCATGCCTTCCTCGTTCAGCAGTCGCCGACTGCCGATTACGGTAATCCAGCGCTGAACGGGGGGATAGCGCATGATCACGCCGCCAATCCCCTGCCCCCCCTCACTGCCTGTATCCAGGCTCCCGGACACAAAGGTCACCGTGGCAATGGACCGCTCCAGACGGGTAGCCAGACGAGCGGCGGCAGCCGCCCCCATGGAGTGGCCCACCAGGTGCAGGCGGTCCGTGGCCAAGCCCGCTTCATCCAGCACCGCCTCAAGCAGCGCGGTTTCCCCAAGACCAGCCTGGGCAGGCAGCCGTGGCTCACTGAAGCCGAAGGGTGGCAGGTCCACGCGAATCACGCGATAACCGGCACGGGTGAGGGGCTCGACGACCTCGCGCCAGCTGAAACTCGACCCCGCCAGGCCGTGCAGCAATAGCAGATCACCCTGAACGGCACCGGCGTCAGCCGGCTGGGCGGGACTCACGCGATAGTGGACGCGGAATCCATCCAGCTCGGCAAAGCGGCTATCGGCGAAGGGCGCCTCCGGCAAATCCTCTCGGGCACCGTCGGAAATCAGATAGGGCAACAGAGACAGGCCACCGACCACGATCAGGAACATGATCGCACCGGTACGCCAGAAACGGGATCGACTGACTACCATGGTTGTGCTCCCGGGCCCCGGTGTCTAGCCGGTGCCGCCAACAGTCAGCCGGTCCACCTTGAGGGTGGGCTGACCGACACCGACCGGAACGGCCTGCCCGTCCTTGCCGCAGACACCAATGCCGCGATCCAGTTCCAGATCCGTCCCGACCATGCTCACCTGAGTAAGCACATCAGGCCCATTGCCAATCAGGGTCGCACCCTTGACCGGACGGGTGATGCGGCCGTTCTCGATGAGATAGGCCTCGCTGGCCGAAAACACGAACTTGCCGGAGGTGATGTCCACCTGACCGCCGCCGAAGTTGACCGCGTAGAGGCCGCGCTTGACCGAGCGGATGATTTCTTCGGGGTCATGGGGGCCGGGTTGCATGTAGGTATTGGTCATGCGCGGCATGGGAAGATGGGCATAGGATTCCCGGCGACCGTTACCGGTACTGCGCTGCCCCATCAGGCGGGCGTTCATGCGATCCTGCATGTAGGCGGTGAGGATGCCGTCTTCAATCAGGGTGGTGCATTGGGTGGCTTCGCCTTCATCATCGACGTTGAGTGACCCACGGCGCCCGGGCAGGGTGCCGTCATCCACCACGGTGCAATACTCGCTCGCCACCCGCTGGCCAATACGGCCGGCAAAGGCCGAGGTGCCCTTGCGATTGAAATCCCCTTCCAGGCCGTGACCGATGGCCTCGTGCAACAAGACGCCGGGCCAGCCCGGCCCGAGCACCACCGGCATGGTACCGGCAGGCGCCTCCACCGCTTCCAGATTGACCAGGGCGGAACGCGCGGCTTCCCGGGCCAGGCGCAGGGGCTCGTCATCGGCCAGGAAGTCGCGCATGGAAATCCGGCCACCGGCGCCGGCCACACCCTGTTCGTGGCGCCCGTCCTGCTCGGCGATGCAGACCACATTCATGCGAATCAGCGGCCGGACATCGGCCACCAAACGGCCATCATTGCCCGCAACCAGCACGGTTTCATGCACGCCGGCCAGGCCGACGGTGACCTTCTTGATCCGATTGTCCTCGGCGCGGCAGGCGGCATCCACCCGCTGCAGCAGGGCCACCTTCTCGTCCGAGCTCAGGGTTTCGATCGGGTCGATGGGCTGGTAGAGCTGACCCCCCCCACGGGCCTTCCAGGCCTGGAGTCGGCCGGACTGGCCACCGCTGGCGATCGCCCGTGCCATTCCTGAAGCCTTTTCCAGGGCCGGCAGGACAATCTCGTCGGAATAGGCAAAGCCGGATTTTTCACCGGAGACCGCGCGCAATCCCACCCCCTGGTCCACGCCATGTCCGCCTTCCTTGACGATGCCGTCCTCCAGGGACCAGTTCTCACGGCGGGACAACTGAAAGTAGAGGTCCGCCTCATCCACCGAGGCGCTCATCATCTTGCCCAGGATGCGGGACAGGGCGTCCTCGTCCAGGCCGTTGGGTTCCAGCAAGTTGGCTCTGGCAATTTTCAGGGCATCAGTCATGCCTTGTACCTACTCCAAATTGATCAGACAGTCGCCATCTGACGATGGCTCAAGACGGGGAAACGCTTGCGCAGACTGCGCAGCCGTTCCAGCGAGATGGGGGCACTGACCACGCCGGAGCCCTGTTCCTGCTCGGCGAGAATGCCGCCCCAGGGATCGACAATCATGCTGTGGCCCCAGGTCTCGCGGCCACTGACGTGAAAGCCACCCTGGGCGCCGGCCACCACGTAGCAAAGGTTTTCCACCGCCCGCGCCCGCAGCAGCAACTCCCAGTGAGCGCGCCCGGTCTGGGCGGTAAAGGCGGAGGGCACGGCAAAGACCTCGGCCCCCTGATCGGACATTTCCCGGAACAACTCGGGAAAACGCAAATCGTAACAGACTGCGAGCCCCAGGCGGCCGATGGGGGAGTCGAGCACCACCACTTCGCGCCCCGGCCGAGTGGAAGCGGACTCTCGATACTGCTCGCGACCGTCCGGCAGGGTCACATCGAACAGGTGCATCTTGTCGAAGCGGGCACGCCTCTCTCCCGCATGGTCATAAACCAGGCAGGCGGCGCTGATGCGTCCAGCCTCGGCTTCGAGGGGGATGGTGCCACCCACAATCCATATTTCATGACGCCTGGCTTGTTCCTTGAGCCACTGTTGCAGGGGACCATCACCATCGCCCTCGGCATGCTCCACGCGCTCGGCATCATCCTGGCCCAGCATGGCGAAATTCTCGGGCAGGACCGCCAGCGCCGCACCCGAAGCCGCTGCCGCGGCCAGCAGGCGCTCGGCCTCCAGCAGATTGGCGCTGACATGGGGCCCCGAGGCCATCTGGATCGCGGCAGCTCGTGGCGCCTGTTCCTCGCCCGGCCTGTCGTGACTGTCGCTCATTTGCTCAACCCCTTCTGCTCAAAAGTGGAATTACCGGCCTTCACGGCTCAGTTCGCCCGTACCCGCAGCAACAGCTCTTCCTCGCTGGGCGCACCAGGCTGAAGCACAACGGCGGCAGGTTCCATGCCCAGGGCAATCAGCCAGTCGCGCAACTCGGAGGCCCACAGCTCACCCCGCTCACCGCCGGGATAGACCAGCTCAAGGCGAGCCTCGTCCTGCTCATGCCAGTGGCGGACCGCCTGAGCCACTGGCGGCATGGCGATCACCGTCTCGCCGCTGCGCGGTCGACTCCATTCAGCCTGGTCCAGGACCCAGGTCTCGGCGGACAGACTGCCGACCGCCAGAAACAGCAGCAAGCCACTCAGTCGACCCGCCCAAGATCGCCACCGATGTCGGCAATCACTCTTCATCCAACGCCCTCCGCGCTTCTTCATCCAGGGGAATCACCCGCGGGTCCTCCCAGGCGCCCTGCAGACGATATTCGAGATTACCCACTCTGGCCAACGGCCCGCGAAACAGTTCCGAGAGTACCAGCATGGCGGCACCGAGGGTGACACCCCCGGCAATGGCACCCGCCACCGGCAGGGTCGCCCCCACGGGCGAGGAAACGCTGACATGGTGATCATAATCGCGACTGTACAGGCCGGTACGCCCGGCAAGGCGCAGATTCACCGCCGGACCTTCCAGGGCCAGGTCGCCGGTAAACACATCACCGTCGGCGATATGAAAATCCCCGCTGATGCTGTCGAAACGCAGGCCGCGCCCGAAGACATCACGAAAATCCCCGAACAGCCGTCGGGGAAGCGCCTGCAGGCTGAACAGTCCCACGACCCGACCGGCCCCCGGGCTGACCTCGCGAAGCTGACCAGACCCCAGGCGCAGGCGAGTCTCGCCACCCAGTCTGCCCAATACAGTGGCATCCAGCGGGCCGTGCCAGGACAGATTGAGATCGACTTCCGCCTGCCGGGACTCCAGCCCCGGCACAAAATCAAACAAGCGCAGTGCCGCAGCCAGATCACCGCTCTCCATGCGCCCGGTCAAACGCCCCCGCTCACCCAGCAGGGCGTCATCACGCCATTCGCCACCAAGCTCCACCCGCAACAAATCGCCTGCCGTACTGAATTGCTGAAGAATCACCCCATCGGGTGCCGCCTGGAGTTTCAGCGCCAGATCGTTCACTTCCATACCGTTGCGGCTGACACGCTCCACCTGAAAGTCCAGTGAGGGCAGGCTGCGCGGGTCCATGGCCGCCAGCTCGGCAACCTCCGCCTCGGCCAGACGCAATCTCAAATGCTCCAGCCGTCCCTCGACGGTGGAACGCGTTCGGGTCACATCGGCGGGAATCAGCAACTCACCGCTGGCATCATCACCACGCAGCTCGACCCGCCAGCCCAGGGCTTCCCGATCCAGACTGACCCCCTGGGATTCCAGCGACAGCATGCCCAATCGCAACCGATCCACATCCAGGGTCAGGCCTTCCAGCGCCATGCCCCCGTCGGCCTCACCGCGTGTCCAATCCACAGTAAGCCAGGGCAGGAGGGAGAGATAATCAGCGCGACCGGCAACCCGAATGCCGTCCGCCACCGCATCCGGCTCGCGAACCTGGTTGAGATCGGCCCGCAGACCGTGGACGCCGGTCTGGCCGTCGGCATCCTCCCCCACTTGCAGGGTCAGGGCCAGAAAACCGCCGTAATCCAGTTCCACTCGGCTGGCGCCTTGCCCGACCGGGAAACGCACCGACAAAGGCATGCTTTCCTCGGCAGCCTTGGACAAGGGCTCGGGCAGGTCGACTGCCAGGCCCTTCAGCTGGCTGTCAATCGTGACCTGGATGGGCTCACCGTTGGGTCGATTGTCGACGCGCACACGACTTTCCCAATCCACGCCACCATCCAGGCGATCAAGGAAGGCCAGTTCCGGCCGTTCCGCCGCCAGGGCCTCGATACGGGAGTGACCCTGGATGTGGGCGACCGAGTACGGTGGGTCATCCTCATCGGCATGTCGGCCCCGACTGCCGGGGTCCAGCGCCAGCCGGAAGGCGCCACCCAGATGCTGACCGGTAATGGACTCGGCCCAGGCCGCCTGTTCGCTGAAATACAGCTTGCCCTCCAGCGCCGAGATTTCACCCGGCAGCCACTCGGCGCCACCGGACACGGCACTCAGGCTGACCTCTCCATCAAGACGCAGATCCGCCACCTGGCGAACCGGAACACTCAGGCTCAAGTCCAGTTCACTAACGCCTTGCAGACTGACATCGGCCAATGGGCGCCCAAACCACTCTGCCAGGGGGCCATCGCGGAGAAAGCGAAGACCATCGGCCAACTCACCGTGTGCCTGGCCCTCAATCTCCACCTCCGGATTCTGCAGATCGTCGATATGGGCCTGGGCCGAATCCACCTGATAGCCGGCAATCCGCCCCTGCCGAGCCTCGACCGTCATCCCCGGGCCGCGGAAACTGACCCGGGCATCCACATCCCGCATCACCGGCCAATCCTCATCGAAGCGCAGGCCACCATCGACCACGTCGAAATCGATCTCGAAACGGCCTTCGCCGTTGTGATAGGGAAAGGGCCGGGTCGGGCCGTCTACCAGGACCCGCCCATTGCGTGCCTGGCCGGACAGGATGGCGTGATCGAGCCAGTCGACGGCCGTTTCCGGCATGCGCCCCACCGGCAGATAGCGGGACAGATTGTCACTTCGGGCAGTGGGCACTTCGGCCTCAAGGGTGACCCAATGGGGGCCGCCCGGACGGAAGTCCACGCCCAGCTCCGCGGCTACCCGGGCATCCTCGTTGCGCACCTGAATATCGCTGGCCTGAATATCCCAGCCCGCATCCACCCGCTGCCAGTCCACGCGGGACGTGACCCGCTCGGCATGCAGGGGATCACGGAACAGGGTGGGATAGTCGAAGACAACCGGACCGGCATCCAGCTCAAAGTGCCCGCCGGCTTCATCGGCCCGCAACCAGCCGGTGACACCGGCAAAGCCCGGGATATCCTCCCAGCTTTCCATGCCCAGCCCCGTGACCCGGGCTCGGGCCCCGTACTCGGCCGGCTCACCCTCCCGTAGCTGCACTTCGCCAATCACATCACGCAGTTCGCCTTCCGGCTGCAGGCGATCCAGCCACAGCCGGGGTGCCTCCCCGGGGGAAAGAATCTGTCGGGCCACGGCAACCGCATCGCCCAGATCCAGGTAACGCAGATTGGCGGTCACCCGAGCGTTATCCCGGTCGCCCTGCCATTGCAGATCAATACGGGAGTCCGGCCAGCCCAAGCCGCCCAGGGCCAGATCAGCCACGCTGAACCGCCAACCGCGACGCTGGGCCTGCCAGTCAATACCGTGCAGGCGGAGCTCACCCCGAGGCGGTTGTTCCGGCCCCCGCAGTACGGGACCTTCATCAAGGGGGCGCAGCGCGGACACATCCACGTCAGCCTGAACCGATTCCAGCGTCAAACCCTGCCCGGCCAGACGACCGCTCAGGTCCATCTCACCCTCCAGCGGGCGCAACCAGGGTCCGGGGAGGCGTTCCACGGGCCAATTCAATGCCAGTGCCACCACGTCCAGCTCGCCCTGCCACTGCCAATCCCGCAGCGCCCCGACCGGCCCCTCGGCCTCGAGACTCAATTGCAGATCACCGCCCAGGGCCTCGGGCAACTGCAATTGCCCCTGCAGGCGATGGCGACGACCCTCGGAATACAGCGACAGCCTGTCCACACCGATGTCCCAGGGCCCGATGTCCTGCTGTCGATCCGTGTAGGTAAAACGGCTCGCCTCGATCCGGTAATCCGCCCGGGCCAGAATCCGCTCCACCACCGGCTCCACCGCCTCAATACCACCGCCATTGGGCTCGAACCGGGCAATCCCGGGCACAAGGACCGTGCCATCGGCTTCCCGCACGAGACTGAAGTCCCCGCCGCGCAGCACCACCCGCCCGGGGCGCACGGGACCGGGACGCAGGAGATCAAGCAGGGAGGCCTGAACGGCAATTTCCTCGGCGGCAATCGGCTCGACCGCCTCATCGGCGGCGCGCAGCCTCACGTCGCGGAACAGGATTTCCGGCACCAATCCGCGCCAGCGGACATCGATCTCGGCAATCTCCATTTCCGCGCCGATGGCCTCGCCGGCCCAGGCGGCGATGGCCTCGCGATATTCGGCCACCTGCGGCACCAGGAGGCGGAACGCGCCCACCAGCACCGCCATGAGGATGAGCACGGCGGCAAGGCTGCCGGCCAGCCAGCGCAACAGCCGTGTTCGCCATCCAATATCGCTCATCGCATCCACATGATTCAGGTCGGGACCACGTCAAACTGTTCCTGGGAGTACTGGCTTTCCACCTGCAGGCGAATGGGCTTGCCCACCATCTCCTCCACCTCGGCAAGGCTGGCGGATTCCTCGTCCAGCAATATATCCACCACCGCCTGGGAGGCGATCACCAGCAACTCCTGGACTTCATACTGGCCGGCTTCCCTGAGAATCTCGCGAAAAACGTCGAAGCAGACAGTTTCGGCGGTCTTGACCGAAGCCCGACCTTCACAGGTTGGACAAGGCTCGCAGAGCACATGCTCAAGGCTTTCCCGCGTGCGTTTCCGGGTCATCTCCACCAGGCCCAGCGCCGAGACCTCGCAAACCTGATTCTTGGCCGGGTCCTGGGCCAGGGCCCGCTCCAGTGCCTTGAGCACCAGGCCACGGTGCTCCTCATCCTCCATGTCGATGAAGTCGATGATGATGATCCCGCCGAGATTGCGCAATCGCAATTGGCGGGCAATGGCCCGGGCCGCCTCGAGATTGGTCTTGAGGGCGGTTTCCTCCAGATTGCGGCTGCCCACGAAGCCACCGGTATTGACGTCGATGGTGGTCATGGCCTCGGTCTGATCGATAATCAGATAGCCACCCGACTTCAGGTTGACCCGGCGATCCAGGGCGCGATCGATTTCATCATCCACCCCGTAGAGATCAAAGATGGGTCGGCGGCCGGTGTAATGCTGGACACGGGGGCTCAGTTCGGGGGTGAAACGGTCGGCGAAATGTTTCATGCGCTTGTAGGTGGATTCCGAATCCACTCGCACCTGCTCCACCCCCTCGCCCATCATGTCCCGCAGGATTCGCACCGGCAGCGGCAGATCCTCGTGGACCAGATCACCGGGCTGGGCATTCGCGGAACCCTCGCGGACGGACTCCCAGAGACGACTCAGGAAGAGCATGTCGGCGCGCAAGGCATCCACCGGTGCGTCCTCGCCGGCGGTCCGGACGATGTAACCACCCTGGCTGACCTCATCCATGAATTGCCCCACCGCCCCCTGCAGCCGGGACCGCTCGTGCTCGTTCTCGATGCGAGTGGACAGGCCCACGCCCTTGCCGCCGGGTAGATAGACCAGATAGCGGGAGGGGATGCTGATATGGGTGGTAAGCCGCGCCCCTTTCGTGCCCAGGGGGTCCTTGAGCACCTGGACCAGGATTTCCTTACCCTCGTGAACCAGGTCGCGGATGTTGGCGGGCCCGGCCGAGGGGGTTTCGCTCTCGGTGTGGGCGGAGCGGACGATGTCCGAGGCGTGCAGAAAGGCGGTGCGGGCCAGGCCGATGTCGATAAAGGCGGCCTGCATGCCGGGCAGTACCCGCGAGACCCGGCCCTTGTAGAGATTGCCCACCAGGCCCCGGCTGTTGGAGCGCTCGATCATTACTTCCTGGAGCGCGCCGTTTTCCAGCAGGGCCACCCGGGTTTCACGGGGCGTGACGTTGACCAGTATTTCCTCGCTCATGGGCCTGGTTTTTTCCTGGGGCTGTGCCGAATTGCCAGTGTTTGGGCCAAGCCCTGCATTTTGCCACAGCGAGGGACGTCAGAACTGAAAGTCGGAGAGCTAGAACGCGGCAAGTTCGGGTCACCACTCTGGAACCACTGGTCCAGTCCTCGGGTTGGGGGGCTTCGTTCCGGTGGCTCCCGCAGGGGCCTGGCGCACTACTCGACTGAGAGCTAGTGGGCATCTCACAGCAAGAGGAGGGGGGGCACGGCAAGTTCAGCGCTAAATCTGCGGCGTGAGAATCGGCAGGTTGGAAGCCTGCAGCAGCGCTGCCGTTTCAAACAGGGGCAAGCCCATGACGCCGGAATAGCTGCCGGCCAGGTGCTCGACGAAGATCGCGCCCAGACCCTGGATGGCATAGCCGCCGGCCTTGTCGGATGGCTCGCCGGTGTTCCAGTAGGCCTCGGCCTCGGCCGGAGTGATGGGGCGAAAGCGGACTTCATTGATATTGAGCCGGTCTTCGACGCCATTCGGCCCGGCCAGGGCGACGGCGGAGAAGACCTGATGGCTGCGCCCCGACAGCCGCGCCAGCATGGCGGCGCCATCCGCCTGGTCGCGGGGCTTGCCCATGATGTGGTCGTCGAGCACCACGGCCGTGTCGGAACCCAGCACCAGGGCCCCGGGCTCGCGGGCGAGGATGGCGGCGGCCTTTTGCCTCGCCATGCGGCGCACGAACTCGCCAGGCCCCTCGCCCGGGGTCACGGTTTCATCGATATCCGCCGGCATGACCTGAAAGTCGAGGCCGAGCTGCTCAAGCAGTGCCTTGCGGCGGGGTGACTGGGACGCGAGGATGAGTCTGGGCATGGGATCAGGCGCGATGATAGGGATGACCACTGCGCACGGACCAGGCGCGGT
>NZ_SLKM01000102.1:0-3489 GCF_007134575.1 Natronospira sp. | reverse complement strand
TCTTGGTCTGGCTGGCCATCTGGCTGCTCGCCGGCTTTTCCGAGATTCTGGCCTTTTTCCTGGCCGTGATCGTTCTGCTGTATTGCCTGGGGCCGGGGGAAATCCTCGGTCAACTCGCCCGATACCTGCAGGCCCATGATCCGGAACAGGCAGAAGACCACGATGCCGGGGTCATTGCCGCAGAGATCATGGAATCCGAGAGCGGCCTGTCGGCAGAGGATGATGTCCATCGAGCGGTGACCGAGGCGGCTCTGGTCCGGGCCAACGACCGGCTGTTCGCGGTGATATTCTGGTTTGCCATTCTCGGCCCGGCGGGCGCGGTCTTCTATCGCGTGGCTGACCTGCTGCGACGCAGCGAGGCCAGGGACAGCGAAAATGCCCGCACCGAACTCGCTCAGTACGCGATCATGCTGGAAGGAATCCTGGCCTGGCTGCCGGCGCGTCTGCTATCCCTGAGTTATGCCCTGACCGGCTCCTTCGAGGAAGCCATTGCCGACTGGAAGGCCTATTATGAGGAGTGCACCGAGCCCTTTTTCGAGACCAGCGAGGGCGTCCTTTCCTGCACCGGCTGCGGCGCCCTGCGAATCTCCGCGGGCACCCAGGATTCTGGGCTGGCTGTGGTCCGTAGCGCCCGGAGCCTGCTGCAAAGAACACTGGTACTGTGGCTGGCGGTGCTGGCCGTCCTGACCCTGGTAGGCCTTGCCTAGTCACTAGTGGTGGTCGATGAATGGGCCGTGCCGGCTGATGGCGTATTCTGGTTATTGAGCAGATTGCCTTCGATTCGGCCGTAAATCGCAGATAAATCCGCTCCCACAGGGGCTTCGGCATACGCTAATGGCACCGTGGGAGCGAATTTATTCGCGATCAAAAGCCTCCGGACGGCACCAAGACATAAGAGTGAACGCAGTCATGACGCAATCACCAGCCCATTGGCGATTAAGCCGTCAGTCCTGCTGAGCACCCTGGCTATAGCCCTTCTGCCAGATGACTTCCTCGCCCTGCTCGTGGCGGGCGAGGACTCGCGCGGCAACGAACAGCCAGTCGGAGAGGCGATTGAGGTAACGGGCCACTTCCGGATTGATGTCTTCTTCGCCCTTGAGGGTCCACACAGCCCGTTCGGCTCGCCGACAGACCGTGCGAGCCAGATGGCAGGCCGCCGTGGCGCGACCGCCGCCGGGCAGGATGAAATCCTCCAGTGCCGGCAGATCGGCGTTCAGGGCGTCCAGGCTTTGTTCCAGCCTTTCGGTGTAGCCCGGGGTGATCGCCGTCCAGCCAGGGACGCATAATTCACCGCCCAGGTCGAACAGATCGTGCTGAATGCGAATCAAGGGCTCACGCAAGCTGTCCGGCAGATCCTCGGCCAGCACCATGCCAATGATGGAGTTGAGTTCATCCGTGGTCCCATAAGCCGCCACCCGTGGATGGTCCTTGGGCACTCGACTGCCATCGCCCAGGCCGGTGGTACCGTGGTCGCCGGTTCGCGTATAGATCTTGCTCAGCCGCTTGCCCATCTTTGACCCTCTGCTGTCCGGGGAAGTGGTCCGCAATGGTCATTGGCGGCGGTGTCACTGTCAAGGACTGCGTCGGGGGTTGGCGGGCGTTTGTTGACGCCCATATTTGCTATTCTGTGCCCTTTGTATCTGCCGGAGCATGATTTTGAGCAGCGACTACAGCGCCTATTTGGAGACGGCCCGCCAGGCTGCCGACGCGGCCGAACGTTGTCTGCGCGAGGCAATGCGCGACGGTGCCCAGGAGGTTCATTTCAAGGAGGATGCCACACCGGTAACGGAGGTGGATTTTGCCGCCGAAACCGCCATTCTCAAGGTGCTGCGTGAAGCCTTCCCGGGTCACCAGGTCTGGAGCGAGGAATCCGGCGGTGGCGACCGGGATGCCGAGTGGCTGTGGTTGGTGGACCCCCTGGATGGCACCCGCAGCTTCATTCGGGGAACCCCTTTCTTCTCCACCCAGATTGCCCTCATGCATCGGGGACGCGTCGTGGTCGGTGTCTCCTCGGCCCCCGCGATGGGCGAGACGGCCTGGGCCAGTCTCGGTGGCGGTGCCTGGCTCAATGATCGCCCCATCAAGGTCAGTCATGTCAGTGGCTTGCGGGATGCGCACCTGTCCACCGGCAATTTGCGCAGCCTCGCCCGGGACCCGGCCGCCTGGTCACGCCTGGGTGATCTGAGCGGGCGGGTGGAGCGCACACGGGGTTATGGTGATTTCAGCCATTATCATTATCTGGCCCGGGGCGCGCTTGACCTGGTGATCGAGTCCGACGTCAACATTCTTGATGTGGCCGCCTTGTCCCTGTTGGTGGAGGAGGCCGGTGGCCGGGTGTCCGGTCTGGATGGTCGCCCTCTGGGTCTGGACAGTTCTCATATCCTCGCCAGCAATGGCCGGCTCCATGACAGTGTTCTCCGCCAACTCCAATGGAACAGGAAAACAGCATGATGCAATTGCCCATTTTTCAGGTGGATGCCTTCTCCGATCGGGTATTCGCCGGTAATCCTGCCGCGGTTGTGCCGTTGGCTGGATGGCTGGATGACGACATCCTCCAGGCCATTGCCGCGGAGAATAATCTGTCCGAAACCGCCTTTCTGGTGGGGGAAGGGGAGCACTGGCAGATCCGCTGGTTTACCCCGGGTACCGAGGTGGACCTCTGCGGTCACGCCACCCTGGCCTCGGCCTGGGTGATCTTCAATGAGCTCAGCAGCGGCCTTCAGTCACTGCGCTTCGACTCGGCGTCCGGTCCCCTGACCGTGAGCCGGGATGGGAGCGGGCTGATCTACCTGGATTTCCCGGCCCGGCCACCGGCGGTGGGTAGTGGCGAATTGCGCGCCGCACTGACCAAGGCCCTGGGTGAGGCGCCGGAAGTGGTCTTGCGTGCGGATGATGTTCTGGCCGTTTATCGTCAGCCTCGCAGTGTCGTCGAAATGCGCCCGGATATGGCCCGGCTGGCGGCCATAGAAGCGCGCGGCGTGATCGTGACCGCCCCGGGCACGGGTGATTACAACTTTATCTCTCGTTTCTTTGGGCCGCGGGTGGGTGTGCCGGAAGATCCGGTTACCGGTTCGGCCCATTGCACTCTGGTTCCTTATTGGGCGAAGCGACTGGAGGTCACGCGGCTGCGAGCCCGCCAGGTATCCCGCCGCGGCGGTGAGCTGCACTGTCGCCTCCTGGGGGACCGCGTCGAGATTGCCGGCCAGGCGGTACCCTATCTCCAGGGCGTCATTCGGGTCCCGGCCTAGCCGCCGGGTTTTTGCTCGGCAACCTCCGCCCGCAGGCTGAGCATCGGCCATCCCCGCTCACGGGCAATACCGGCCAGGGCCGGATCGGGGTTGACCGCCACCGGATGCCCCACGGCTTCCAGCAAGGGCAGGTCATTGCGCGAGTCAGAGTAAAAATGGGCTGACTCCAGTACCCCGATATTGCCGCCCAGCCATTGCTGCAGGCGGATCAGCTTGCCCTCCCGGAAACAGGGGGTGCCGG